>NZ_JANSIH010000449.1:0-13920 GCF_047462075.1 Synechococcus sp. R55.2 | reverse complement strand
GCAATGCTGAAATGCACCACTCGCCACGTCCACATTTTTGCCGGTGAAGTTACTGCAGACAACAACTTCGTGCCCCGCGACGACCTGTTTACCCTCGATGTGGATCCGGACAACGAGCTGGTCTGGACTGATGCTGCCCTGCAAAAGGTCTATGCCCGTTTCGAAGAGTTGGTGGAAGAATACCGGGGGCGAGACTTGACCGAGTACAATATCCGCCGCATTGGGTCTGACCTGGAACATTTCATCCGCTCCCTGCTCAAGCAAGGGGAGATCGCCTATAACCTGCAGGGGCGTGCCCCCAACTTCAGCATGGGCTTTCCCCAGATCCCTGCTGAAGAAATTGTCGGCCAATACATCCCCAAGGGCTAGCTCTTTGCCGGTTCTGGACAGAGTTTTTGATTGTTCTGCATCTAAGGCTTTTACCCATCTGATTGTCGGAGCGTTTCCCCATGTCTGGAGAACCCACCCCCGAGGCCGCTGCTGCCGAGAAACCCGCTGAAGCTGCCAAGCCTGCTGCTGAGGATTCCCCCAAAGCCGCTGCGAAAAAAGTTGCTAAGGAAGAAAAGCCCTTCGAGCAACAGATCACGGAAGAGGTGATCCCGGCAGCCATTGCGGCTTTTCAAAAGCGCGGAGTCAGCGATCTGGAGCTGCGCCTGGAAGGCAAGACGCTGGTCGGCGCGTTTGCAGGAGGCAAGAAGCAATTTAGCGTGCTGTTTGCTGAGGGATCCTTGAATGGCCGCAAGTTCTTCCGCTGTACCACCGAAGGATCCCCGGCCAGCACCATCGAGTCTTTTATGATCGACGAGCGGCGCGTGGATGTCAACCTATTCGTGTTTTATTTGGTGCAGCGCCTTTACGCTCAGCAGTGGTATTGAGTTCGCGTGACCTTGAAGGATCCCTGGCTACCCCTAGCCGGAGAGAGTAAGCCTGCTCGCAAGAGACGAGGGGAGGTGCAGCCGGCTGCAGTTACCGTAAAGCCAGGATCCATCCGGCCATGTTCTTTGGCATGCCCACGATCCCAGAACGGACACCTTGGCTGCCGCCTTCCCGGAAGATGAGCTGCGCACTTGGCTCGAAGAACGGTACCGCCCCAGCGGGATCAGCCGTTCATAGTCGCGTTTCAGGTTAGGGTGAGAGGCCTGGGCTACTGATCGCGCCAGCGGGACGGAGTCCTTGAAAAGCCTTCTGGCCCCGTGCATTCAACGTTTCTAGTTTGAATCGAAATGCCCATAATTGCCCAGAGGGCTGCTCCCGTAGATCAGGTTCCCCGGCAAACGGCGCAGCTGGGGCTCGAACCCGGTCGGCCCAGAGGTTGTTCCCCAGTGCAGGGATCCCTTGCCATTGGGAGGGATGTTCTGTCGAGGCCAAAAAGATTATCGTTTGTAAAGAAAGCTAAGGCGGTGCTACGGGAGGTCTCGAAATGTACATCGTGCAGATTGCGTCTGAATGCGCCCCGGTTATCAAGGCGGGGGGACTGGGGGATGTGGTGTACGGCCTCAGCCGCGAGCTGGAGGTGCGGGGCCACTGTGTCGAGCTGGTTTTGCCCAAGTACGACACGATGCGCTACGACCAGATCTGGGGTTTGCACGACGCCTATCGCGATCTCTGGGTGCCCTGGTACGGGGGAGCCATTCACTGCTCGGTGTACTGCGGCTGGGTGCATGGCCGCCTTTGCTTTTTTATTGAGCCCCACTCGGGCGATAACTTCTTCAATCGCGGGTGTTATTACGGCTGCCCGGATGACAACATGCGTTTTGCTTTTTTCAGCAAGGCGGCTCTAGAGTTTCTCCTACAAAGCAACAAGCGCCCCGACATCATCCATTGCCACGACTGGCAGACAGGGTTGGTACCGGTGCTGCTGTTTGAGATCTACAAGTACCACGGCATGGGAAACCAGCGGGTGTGCTACACCATTCACAACTTCAAACACCAAGGCTTTGGCGGCCCAGAGATTCTTTGGGCTACCGGCCTCAACCGCGAACCCTACTACTTCCACTACGACCGTTTGCGCGATAACTTCAACCCCTTTTCTCTCAACTTTATGAAGGGGGGAATTGTTTTTTCCAACTTTGTCACTACGGTCTCTCCCAATCACGCGCTGGAGGTGCAATTTGGCGACTACGGCTATGGACTTGGCCATACCCTCTACTTGCACCGGCACAAGTTTCGCGGCGTTTTGAATGGCATCGATTACGACATTTGGAACCCGGAGATCGACCGCTTTATCCCCGTGCGCTACACTGCTCAAACGCTGGAAAATAAAGCTAAAAACAAAAAAGCTCTGCGGGAACGGCTGCTACTGCAGGATGTTGACAAGCCTATCGTGGCCTATATCGGGCGATTGGACGAGCAAAAGGGCGTGCATTTGGTGCATCATGCCATCTACCGCTCCCTGTTCAAAAATGCCCAATTTGTTCTGCTGGGATCCGCTACGGAGCGAGGGATCGGCGCTTGGTTTGCCCACGAGAAAAGCTACCTCAACAACAACCCCGATGTTCACATTGAGTTGGGCTTTAACGAAGAACTTTCCCACCTTATCTATGCGGGGGCAGACATCATCGTAGTGCCCAGCCACTACGAACCCTGTGGACTCACTCAGATGATTGGCTTGAAGTATGGCACAGTTCCGGTGGTGAGAGGAGTGGGTGGCCTGGTGGATACCGTCTTCGACCGCGACTACGATCCCCACAAATTGCCCGAGCAACGCAACGGCTACGTCTTTTATCACACAGATCCAGCTGCTTTGGAGTCGGCTCTGGATCGGGCCATCGACCTTTGGTACACCGCTCCTGACCAGTTCCGTCAACTGCAGATTCAAGGCATGAGCTACGACTACTCCTGGAACTATCCTGGCAAGGAGTATCTGGAGATCTACGACTTCATTCGTCACCGCTGAGCCCAACAGCGATCCCCAGCGATCCCAGCTCTTGACCCCGCGGATGAAATGCTGGACGATAGGTAGCAATCTTGGGCTTAACCTTCTCTACAGATTTGCTGCTGAGAAGGGTAAGTCTGCTCCGTTATCTTTCCCTGTCTGTAAGGATCCCCGGCTGCCATGGGTTATCTCGCCTTGGTACTCCACGCGCACCTGCCGTTTGTGCGCCACCCTGAGCAAGACTTTGTGCTGGAGGAAGAATGGCTCTACGAAGCCATCACGGAGACCTATGTGCCGCTGCTGCACATGTTCGAGGGGCTACAGCGAGATGGCATCGACTTTCGCTTCACCATGTCCCTGACGCCGCCCTTGGTGTCGATGCTGCGGGATCCCTTGCTGCAGGAGCGCTACGACCACTACTTGACCAAGTTAGAAGAACTGGCCCAACTGGAGTACGACAAAAACACCACCAACGGCCACATTCGCTACCTGGCCGAGCACTACATCAAGCAATTTGCCATGGTGCGGGATCTCTGGGAGCGCTATGACCGGGATCTGGTGCGGGCCTTTCGACAGTTTCAAGATAGCGGCAACCTGGAGATCATCACCTGTGGGGCTACCCACGGCTACCTGCCCTTGATGCAGATGTACCCGCAGGCAGTCTGGGCGCAGTTGATTGTAGCTTGTGAGCACTACAACGAGCACTTTGGCCAATGGCCGCGGGGGATCTGGCTGCCGGAATGCGCCTACTACCAAGGGCTGGAGCGGATGATTGCCGATGCCGGCCTGCGCTACATGATCACCGACGCCCATGGTCTTCTCTACGCCAAGCCCCGGCCTCGTTACGGCATGTACGCCCCTATTTTTACCGAGACCGGCGTCGCCGTTTTCGGGCGGGATCACGAGTCTTCGCAGCAGGTGTGGTCGGCAGAGGTGGGCTATCCAGGGGATCCGGTTTACCGCGAGTTCTACAAAGACCTAGGGTATGAGGCCGACTACGAGTACATCAAGCCTTACATCATGCCCAACGGCCAGCGGAAAAACACCGGCATCAAGTACCACCGCATCACCGGGCGCAACCTGGACCTGGGGCAAAAGCAGCTTTACGACCCCTATTGGGCGCGGGAGAAAGCGGCAGAGCATGCGGGCAACTTTATGTTCAACCGCCAGCGGCAAATCGAATATTTGTACAGCGTCATGGGCCGCCCGCCGCTGGTGGTGGCCCCCTACGATGCGGAGTTGTTCGGCCACTGGTGGTACGAGGGCCCTTGGTTTTTGGATTTTCTCATCCGCAAGAGCTACTTCGACCAAAACACCTACCGCATGACTCACCTGGCGGAGTACCTGCGGGAGAACCCCACTCAGCAGGTGTGCAAACCTGCCCAGTCCAGTTGGGGGGCGCGCGGCTTCCACGAGTACTGGCTCAACCCCACCAACGCCTGGATCTACCCCCACCTGCACAAGGCCACCGAGCGGATGATCGAGCTGAGCCGTCGCGAGCCTGCCGATGACCTAGAATGGCGGGCCTTGAACCAGGCGGCGCGAGAATTGCTACTGGCTCAATCGTCTGACTGGGCTTTTATCATGCGCACAGGGACGATGGTTCCCTATGCAGTGCGCCGCACCAAGTCCCATCTGCTGCGCTTCAACCACCTCTACGAGAAGATCAAAGAGGGTCAGTTTCGGCGAGAAAAAGCCACCCCTGAAGAGGAGCAGTGGCTGGCCAAGGTGGAATACATGGACAACATCTTCCCCAATATCAACTACCGGGTTTACCGACCCCTCTAAGCCGGTTGGGCAGGTCTGGAGGGTGCCTGCTTCCGACCGCCAGAGACACCAGAGGCAGAAGTTTCCGGCTACCCTCCTTGAGGGGATCGAACTACCCCAGGGCAGGAGGGATCCTCCGTTCGTTGCGCTGATCCCAACCTTCCTCTCCTTTTGGGAAAGGGGCAGGAGTCGCTCGTGTTGGCCTCGCAGAGCGCTCAGGGAGCGTTTTAATCTGGCTTGTTCAGTAGCCCCGATATCCCCGAAGACTCCCTGCTGCTGGGGCCCGCCTTCCCCAGCCGAATGGTCAGGCCGTCGGTTCTAGAGCTTGGTGCCGCACTCGGCGCAAAACTTGTGCAGGGTGGGGTTTTTGGTGCCGCAATTGGGGCAGTAGATCAGCTCGGCGGCTTGTTCCAGTTGCCGCTTCTCCGGCAGCCCGATCATCTGATAGTTAGCTTTGCCGGCAGGCACCATCGGGTAGCAGTTTTCGTCCCGCTTGACCACAAAGTCGGCCACTACCGGCCCCTCGTGCTTGAGGATCTCCTGGATGGCATCTTCCAGTTGATCGGGGTGATCGACGCGGATCCCTTTTACCCCAAAAGCCTCGGCTAGCTTGACAAAATCCGGCATTCCGGGAGACATATCCGAGTGGGAGTAGCGCTCGCCGTGGAAGGCCTGCTGCCACTGCCGCACCATGCCCTGCCAGCCGTTGTTGATGATGGCCACTTTGGTGGCAATGCCGTACTGAGCCACTGTGCCCAGCTCTTGCATGTTCATCTGGAAGCTGGCATCGCCACTGATGCAGATGACTTCTTCGTGAGGCAGGGCTACCTTGACTCCCATCGCCGCGGGGAACCCGTAGCCCATGGTGCCCAGCCCAGAACTGGAGATCCATTGGCGCGGCCCGTTGCGCAGAAACTGCGCCGCCCACATCTGATGCTGGCCAACATCGGTGGTGTAGTAGGCGTGGGGAGCATGACGACGAAAGGCATCGATCACCTGTTGAGGGGCAATCACGCCTTCGTAGCTGGGCACCTGCAGGGGATAGTCCCGCTTCCAGCGCTCGATCCGATCCAGCCAAGCCTGAGTTAGGCCTGGAGTAGAAGGCATTTTGCTCAGTTGAGCCAGCATCTCCACCAGAACAGTGCGCACATCCCCTACAATCGGCACATCGGGCGCACGGTTTTTGCCCACCTCGGCTGGGTCGATGTCGATGTGAATGACTTTGGCGTGCTTGGCAAATTCATCTAGCTTGCCGGTTACGCGGTCGTCGAAGCGGGCTCCCACCGCAATGAGCAGGTCGCACTCGGTGACGGCGAAGTTGGCATAGGCCGTGCCGTGCATGCCCAGCATCCCCACCGACAGGGGATCGTTCTCATCGAAAGCCCCTTTGCCCATGAGGGTGGTGGTCACCGGGATCCGATAGGTGTGGGCCAGCTCGGCAATTTCGGCGTGGGCACCGGAGATGATCGCCCCACCTCCCACATACAGCAAGGGCCGTTTGGCCTGCAGGATCAGCTTGGCCGCCGCATGGATTTGCCGTGGGTTGCCTCGCACGGTGGGCTTGTAGCCGGGGATGTTGATCTCGCTGACAGGTTGATAGTCAAACTCTTCTAGGCCCACATCTTTGGGGATGTCGATCAGCACCGGCCCGGGCCGCCCTGTCCCGGCAATGTGAAAAGCCTCTGCCACGATCCGAGACATTTGGCGCGGATCCCGTACCACGTAGGAGTGCTTCACAATGGGCAGGGTGATGCCAAAGATGTCCGTCTCCTGGAAGCCGTCGGTGCCAATCAGATGGCGAGGTACCTGCCCAGTGATGACCACCATGGGTACAGAGTCCATCATGGCGTTGGCGATGCCCGTCACCAGGTTGGTCGCCCCTGGGCCAGAGGTAGCAAAACACACCCCCACCTTGCCAGTGGCGCGAGCATATCCGTCGGCGGCGTGGGCAGCCGCTTGTTCGTGGCGTACCAGGTAATGTTTGAGCAGCCCCTGAGACTCGGCTTTGTACAGCTCGTCGTAGATGGGGAGGATGGCTCCCCCCGGATAGCCAAAGATGTGTTGCACCCCATGCCGGTGCAGGCTGTCCACCAACGCATATCCACCAGTCGCCACGGTGTCTCCTCCCCACTGAGATGACCGAACGTCAAACGCCCGCTCTCAGGAGCGCCAGCGCAGACAGGGTACTGGCCAGAAGTTGGCCAACTTTGTATTCAATTCTACAGTCTAGCAGTGGTTTGCTTTGGAATCGCTTAGACTTTCACGGTCGGCTAAAGTAACACTGGGGATCCCTAGGGATCCTCGCCGGAGTGTTGAGAGTGCCCTATCCATGACTGGAGAGCCAACCCCCATTGACCCCGGGCCGGAGCGGTCTCAGGGCAGCTTGCGGCTAGCTGTGCCCATCCTCGGATCCCCGCACAGTGCTGTGGGATCCCGACAGTGGCTGGTATGGGGAGCGCTGGGGATCTTTCTGGTGGGTCTGGGGTTGCGCCTGTGGCGGCTGGACGAGTTCCCGGCACCTGTGTTCGATGAGGTGTACTTCCCGGAGTTTGCCCAGAACTACCTGGATGGCAAGCCTTTTTACGATGTGCATCCCCCCTTGGGCAAGTACTTCATTGCCCTTAGCATTCAGGTGTTTGGCCGCAACGAGTGGGGATTCCGCTTCGCCACTGCTTTTTGCGGATCCCTGATCCCTCTGTTGCTGACCGGTTTAGCCTACCGCCTCACCTACCACGTGGGCTTTGCTCTGTTGAGCGGGGTTTTGCTGCTGACCGATGGGGTGTTTCTGGTGGAATCCCGCTTTGGCCTGATCAACGTGTATCTGGTAGCCTTTGGGCTGGCAGCGACCATTCTGTTGCTGAGAGGTCTAGAAGACCAAGGTTGGCGACGGGCTGCTCACTTTGCTTGCTCCGGGATCCTGTTGGGGGCGGCAGCCGCGGTGAAGTGGAATGGCCTCTGGTTTACCTTCATGTTTGCTCTGTTGGGGATCCTCGTCTGGGGGGTGGTCTGGCTGCGCCCGCAGTGGATCCCACGGTTGGGCATTTTGATCCAGATTCGTCATCTGCGCTGGTGGCACTATGTGTTTTGCTTCATCCTCGCTCCGCTGGCCTTTTACGCCATTCAGTGGATCCCGCACCTGCAGCTGAATCCCCAACAGGGACTAACTCTGGATTGGAGCTGGACGGGCATCCAGAATTATTTCCGATCCCTGGTGCTCATCAACCAATCCATCTACGGCGGCCACATGGCAGCCCACCTGGTGGTGAACGAAGAGACCCCTGTTCACCCCTACTGCTCCACCAGCTTGCGATCCCTGGTGGCTTGGTTCCCGGCTTTGCGTCCTTGGCTGACTACGCCCTTGGCCTCGGCAGGAGCTTGGTCCTGGCCAATTCTGGGCCGCCCCGTGGCCTACTACTTCGGCAGTCAGGGCAACCTCTGGCAAGCTGTTCATGGCTTGGGCAATCCTTGGCTGTGGTGGCTGGGCACGGGATCCATCTTGGTGCTCGTCTGGCGAGGGATCCGCCACTTTCACGGTCTCGAAGCCTTCATTTTGATTGGCTATGCGGCCAATTACCTGCCTTGGTTTAGGGTCAGCCGCTGCGTTTTTATCTACCACTACATGAGCGCCCTGGCGTTTAGCACCCTAGCCCTGGCTTGGTTGGTGCTGCTGGGCTGGCAGAGCTATCGCCGCTTTTGGCGCGGGGCGAGCATCACGGCGGTGGCCTTGGTTTTGGCGTCCTTTGTCTTCTTTTTCCCCGTTTGGCTTGGCCTGCCCCTCAGCCCAAGCGGATTTTACGCCCGCATGTGGTTTCGCTCCAGCCCGGTGCCGCTGTTCTGTTTCAGCCCCCAATCCTGCCAACAGCCCCCGCTGCACCTGCCGCCCATCCCCGGCTTGAACTGGATCTAAGGGAGGCATGGTAAGCTTTGTGAAGTTTGTTTCGTGAAATGCGGCGCTCCGTTACCGAAAGATGGAGCGAGGTTCGCGAAACCCTTGTGGTGGAGGTAGTGGAAACGTCATGGCCCGATCTTGCCCGAGTTCTGCCAACTCTCCCCGCCGTCCACTGGCTTATTCAGAGCAAGCTGTCCCGGTTGGGGTGATCGGGGTAGGCAACATGGGCCAGCACCACACCCGCGTTTTCAGCCTGATGAAGGATGTGCGGGTCGTGGGGGTAGCGGATATCAACGTGGAACGGGGATTGGATGTGGCCAGCCGCCACCGCGTTCATTTCTATGAGGACTACCGCGATCTGCTGCCCCATGTAGCTGCCGTGGCCATTGCCGTGCCGACGGTTCTGCACCACGAGGTGGGTATGGCCTGCCTGGAGGCCGGGGTACATGTGCTGATCGAAAAGCCCATCGCTGCCAGCATCAGCGAAGCAGAATCGCTGGTGAACCGAGCTGCCGATTGCAATTGTATTTTGCAGGTGGGGCACATCGAGCGCTTCAGCCCTGTTTTCCAAAAGCTGGGCCAAGTCTTGCAAAGTGAAGAACCTCTGGCTTTCGAGGCTCACCGTCTCAGCCCCTATTCCGACCGCGCCAGCGATGTGTCGGTGGTATTCGACTTGATGATCCACGACATCGATCTGTTGCTGGAGCTGATCCCATCTCCCGTGACCCAGATTACCGCCAGCGGCAACCGCATCTCCAAGCTGGGCTACCTGGACTACGTCACGGCTACTCTCACTTTTGCCAACGGTGCCATCGCCACCCTCACTGCCAGCAAGGTCACCCACCGCAAGGTGCGCAAAATTGCCGTCCACTGCAAGAATGCCTTGGTAGAAGCAGATTTTCTACACAATGAGATCTCGGTGTACCGCCAGGGATCCGTCGGCAGCACCAGCGACTACGGCCAAATGCCCTACCAGCGGGATTGTTTGATTGAGAAAGTCCACACCGACAATATCGACAAGCTGCATGCCGAACTGGAGCACTTCATCAATTGCGTGCGGGGGGGCAACCAACCTTCTGTGGGTGGGGAACAGGCCCTGAAAGCATTGAGGCTGGCCTCGGAGGTAGAGCGGATTGCTTTGGATGGATGTGCCTGGAGCGAAGCCAAGCCCCGCCGTAGTCTCCTATCCTAGTCTTTAACGCAAGCCCCAGATGGGGGCAGAGCCCTGTTGTTGGCCCATAGCCATTCCAGCATCAGGCTGGGGAAGAAAAAGCGACATTCGCGCCCGCGGAGTGCAGCTCTATTGACAGCTCCCCATTCGGGTGGCAGCTTTTCGAGCGAGCAATGGGGCTCCCACCAGACTCAGGCAAGAGGTGGCATCCACAGCTGTGAAATCGGGCACGCAAGCCCCGGCAGCAACGGCGAGTCCAATTCGAGTCCAATTCATCTTTCCCAAGCAAGTTTTGATCAACACCAACTGCCTTTGCTGGCGCCGGTAGACTTCCACTTGTTGCTGTTGCCAGTCCACCACTCAATACTCCTGTAGCCCAAGCCGACTGTAAAGCTTGAGCTTAGTTTGCTTATCTTGGCCAATATTGCGAGCTCCAGGGCTCAGCACTCCTACCGCCGATTCTGGGGCACTGTGGAGTTTGCTATCCGCCCCCAGCGCTGTTCTCAGTCGAGACCGGCTCACCCACACCACATCAGGAGCCACATTGTTATCTTCGGCAAAAATCACTCCCGGAGCAGTGTTGGCCAATCTCAGGCCCGTTTTCTCACTCTATTCGCCTTTCAAATTTCTTCTAAGATGCGAAACTGCACATGGTTAATGGCCAGCTCCCCAATTGAGGCTTGGTCGGTGTTGATCGTCTCGAAAGGGATCCCTTTGGCGATCTCGGCATGGGTCCAGGGCAAGCCCATGAAGTAGCGCTGCGAATAGGGGCGCTCCCCCCGATCGTCGGGGTTCGACTCCATCGGCACCCAACCCCAGCCGGGCAGATAAAACTCAATCCACACGTGGTTGTACTGGGGAAACAGCGGGATCCCTTTCAGTTCTGGATGGGGAGGACATTTGTAGCGCCCCACCGTGCGGCAAGGGATCCCATTGAGGCGGGCCAAAGCCAACAGCACCCCCACATATTCGCCACAAGAACCGGAGCCACGCCGCAAAACCTCATCCGGCGGATCAATGCGAGAGGTGACCCGGTAGGAGAGCTTGTCGTAAACATAGGCCCGGATATTGAGCATTTTGCGCAGCAAGTTGGTCTCGCTGCCGACGGCCCGCCGCGCTGCCTCTCGAACAATCGAGGTGTCCATGGCCAGGTAGTCATCGTCCACCAAGTAGCGATCCCGTAGGTCTGGGGGCACGACGGCATCTTCTACATCCAGCGGATCGATGCAGTACTTGATACTGTAGAGATCCAGCACCGCCCGCCAGCCAAACAAGCGCACCTCATGGGCCCCCAGGGATCCCAGCGAAAACACCGCCACCTGTTGGCCAGATTGCTCTTCCACTTCAAACGGCAGACCTACCCAGTGCAGGCTGCGCACCCGTTGGCGAAGGCTGTTGCAGGGCAAGGCAATTCGCCAGACCAAATCGGGCAGGAAGCGCGGCTCTTCTTGGGCAATTTCTTCCACATAGGTCAGCTCCACCCGATAGCCGTGGGAGAGGGTGTAGGTGGCGCGTTCCCCCAGACACTGGGGCTGAAAAACTACCGGACAGGCAATGGGGGAATCCTCGGCCTCGGTTCCACTGCCGCCAGAGGGGTCGGGGGAGCTAGGGGGATCCAAAGGCCGCAGGCGTAGGGGGGCCACCCAGGTTTTATCGCGCAGGGCCACCGACAAGGGATCCGGAGCGTTGGGGTTGTCGTGGATATAGGCTTCTTCGTGGGCGTAGGCTACCCAGAGCTGCCCCCGCCAGTAGGCCAAGCCTGTCGGCCCAGGAGAAGGGGTGAGGATGCGGGCCAATTCTCGCCCGGTCTGGCGCTCCAGCACATAGATCGTCTCTTCCACCCGATCACTCACCCAGAGGTAGTCTCCCTGCACCGCAATGTGTTCTCGGCCAACCCCAGGGGCGGGCATCTCCTGCACAATAAGGCCACGGCTGGGATCCAGTTGCAGGATTTTTCCCCGTTTGTAGCAGGTGGCATAGAGGTAGCGGTTTCCCGTGTGGGGATCGCTCCAGAGGGCGATCCCTTCGATGGGGCAGGGGCAGCTACACACTTGAAAGGCTTCCAGGGATCCCGGTTGCTGCAGAGCGGACATGGGAATGCGCAAGATTTGCCCCTCTTGCTCCCGACTGAGCCAAATCCACGCTTGATCCCCTTCTGACTCTACCCACAAACCGTAAGCGCCTTGGAAAGAATGGACATGATGGGGATTGAGCAGCAGGGTGTTGTGCTCTTGGATCTCCACCAAATAGCCCCTCACCCGATCCAAGCCGAGTAGGCAATCTCCCCAGGTGGCCAAACCTTCCAAAGCGACCAGCCCCAACGGTTGCAAAGGGGCCACAGTTCCCTGTTGCTGCCCAGATTGAGGCCACCAAGCGGGCTGGGATCCTTCTGCCGTAGAACCCGGATTTTTCAGAGCACCTAGATCATTTGCCGGATGAATGGCAACCATGAAGGCTTCCCTGCTTGTGGAGAAGTTGGCGCGCTAGCGCGATCCGCACCAGATCAGTACGACTGTCCAACATTTGTATGATGCGCCTCTTTTCAACCCCGCCCCAAGGGATCCCTTCCCTGATGGTCTTGCCGAGGACGGAGAATGCTACCATAGCAGACATTTTGCTTGTTTTGTTGATGAGCAGGGCCGAGAAGCAATGGAAGAAAAGGGTCTGGCCTTGGCAGTTGGGGGCTTGGTGGCAGGGATCCTAGCCGGGGTTCTGGGCATTGGCGGTGGAACGATCCTGGTGCCCTTACAGGTCAGCTTGGGGATACCACCGGTTCAAGCTGCAGCCACCAGCAACCTTTCCATCGTTATGACCTCGATTGCAGGCAGCATCCAAAACTGGCGGATGGGCATGCTGGATCTGAAACGGGTGATCCTGCTGGGGATCCCCGCATTGCTTACGGCCCAAGTGGGGGCGATCATCGCCAGTCGCCTTCCCAGCTACCTGCTGTTGACAGCCTTCGGGGTGTTGCTGCTGGCCAACACTTATCTGGTGGAGCTGCGCAAAAAGGTGGCCACCCAAGCCCTGGAGACAGAGTTCCCGCCTGCTGCTGTTCGCGACAGTGGTGCGAAGTCCTCAGGACAGATGTCTCCCTGGTTAGCCCGCGCCCTGACCGGTGGCGCTGCCGGTTTGTTGGCCGGGCTGTTTGGCATCGGCGGTGGGGTGATCCTGGTGCCAATGCAGATCCTGCTGCTGAAAGAGACGATCAAAGTGGCGATTCAGACCAGTCTGGGGGCCATTGTAATCACAGCAGTTGCTGCCACCGCCAGCCATGCGGGCCTCAGCGATTGGATCTGGAATGGCCTGGGGTTCGGGGACGGCACCATCCACCAGAATGTGCTCTGGATCCCAGGTTTAATCTTGGGCACAGGGGGGTTAATCGGTGTACAGATCAGCACACGCACCCTGCCCAAATTGCCCGATGAAACCGTCAGTCTGTTGTTTCGGGGCTTCCTGGCCATTCTTTCTCTTTACATTTTTTGGCAAGCCTGGCAAGGTTATCGAGCTCTGTGAAGTGATCCTGGTCTGCCCCAGTGCTCGGGACAGCAGTCCTGGTTCCAAGCTACGGTCATTTGGATTTAAACTGGGACACTGAACTCAAACCCAAAATGTTGCATGCACTGATCCAGAAGGCTTTTCAAGGACTCCGTCCCGCTGGCGCGATCAGCAGCCCAGGCGTCTCACCCTAACCTGAAATGACTCTATCGGGTGTCGCTCCCAGCTTTCGGGCCTGATGACTCAGATGGATTCAACGGTTTGAAAGACTTGGCTACGCTGGACGCGCTTTCCCCTCAGAGGGCAGGGCTTTTGCTACTTGGGATAGATCCCCTTGTTTGCAGAGGTCATGCACAGGGTAGCTGCCGAAGAGCTTCAAGGTTTCAGCAATTGATTCCAGCGCCGCAACCACCTCGGCATCCAAATAGGGTTGGCCGATAGGGTTCTCCAAATCGACAAAAAAGACATACGTCCCTGCCGATTTTTTGGTGGGGCGCGACTCAATGCGAGACATATTCAGGCCTCGCTCCGCAAACACTTGCAGAGGTTTCAGCAGCGCTCCCGGCACGTTGTGGGGGAGGCTGAAGGCTAAGGAAGTATGGGATCCCCCCGGAGAAGCAGGATCGGCAGAGGTTTCACCCTGTTGACCGGAACGCGAGAGCGGCGCACGGCCAATAACCCAAAAGCGAGTGCAATTGTCGGGGTGATCGTTGATCGGGCAGG
>NZ_JANSIH010000448.1:0-1836 GCF_047462075.1 Synechococcus sp. R55.2 | reverse complement strand
TGACCCAGCCCATTCACATTGCCGGCCACCACTACCCAACCGGCTCAGGAGGTCTGGGGCTATATATCGCCAGGCGCATCCTGCAGGCCCACGGGGGGGACTTGCGGTTGGTCGAGACGGGATCCCAAGGGACTGCTCTAGCCCTGGTGTTGCGCTAACCCAATAGATTGGTGCTGAACAAGACTGGTGTAGTCATTTTAAGTGACATACTCCCGCACTCATGTTGATGCAAAGCGCTCCGCGCCGCTAAAGCGAGAGAGTGCGGGCTTCAAGGACTCCGTCCCGCTGACGCGAACAGTGACTCCGGTTAGCGCTCCGCGCCGCTGGCGCGAAAAGGACGTTTCCTGCGCTTGAGGACTACGTCCCGCTGACGCGAAAAGAACGGGATGCCCCACCGCCCTGTGCTTGATGTTGATGGCCGCATGGTGGTCGCGCTCTAGTTCTAGCCCACAATGGGAACAAGAATGCCACCTGTCTTGAATCGCTTTCGGTACTCTTTGACCACACCGAGAGCAGTTTTGACTGCTGCCGTTGGGATTCACTGCAATCGCCCTCAGCCCAGCTCTTTCAGCCTTGACTGCCAGCATTTGCAGAAATTGTCCCCACCCAGCATCATAGGTAGATTTTGCTAGTCGGGTTCTAGCAACACCTTTGATATTCAGGGCTTCGTACCCAATATGCTTGCCTTTGCTTACCAGCCAGTTCGCTGTTTTGTCATGAAAATCTTTGCGCTGAGATAGTGGTTAGTGGATAGTGGTTAGTGGATAGTCACTATTCACTATCCACTGGTCACTATCCACTAGTCACTAGCCATAGGCGGTTTGACCCCTTCTTCTCGCGAGACAAGGCTCGCTGCAACCTCTTGAGCCTGAGCTCTGCCTTGCGATAGTACTGGGGAACTGGAACAGACTCCCCCGCATCGGTCACCAAAAAGGAGTCCAGTCCCACGTCGATCCCTGTAGTGTTTTCCAGCGTTGCAGACTCAGGAGTAAACTCAGGGACGGACGAATCTTGCAGGCTCAAGGTCACATACCACCCGTCTGCCTTGCGGGTGATGGTAGCGGTCTTAATCACAAAGCCCTCAGGCAAAGGACGGTGCTGAATTATCCGAACAGCACCGATTTTGGGCAGATGGATAAACTGCCCGCAAATGCAGTCTTGTTTCATCTGGGGGAAACTGAAGGAGCGATACCGCCCAACTCCCTTGAATCTGGGTTTCCCTGCCCGCTTGCCGTTACCGTCCCCCTTCAGCCAGCGGTCGAATGCTTTGTGCACTCGCTCTATGCAGTTTTGCAGGACTTGCGAATGGATGGCTCTGTACTGCGGAAACAGGGCTTTCGTCTTCACCAAGTCCCGTTTTTGGGAGTAGAAATCGGGCTTGTCTTTCAGCTCAGGCAAGTGACAGATTAAGGGACAAGCATTGATATCACAGCGATTGTGTTCCCACCACGCAAAGCGCTCTGCCAAGCGGTAGTTGTACTGCTTGCGTAACAAGTCTAGCCATTGGTCCATCAGAGCAACTTGGCTAGAAGTAGGGCGTAAGCGATACTGGTAAGCAGTTCTCATGATGAGGGTATAAAATCCTGCTACGCCGGTCATAGCACCAGTAAGGACGAAGCATCGTGTCCTTGCCTCTCATCCCGACCCTCACCCTGGATAGTGGTGAGTGGATAGTGACCAGCCACTAGTCACTAGTCACTAACGGAGGGCGGGGCTTCCCGCCGGTCTAGCTAAAACCAAACCGAAAATGGAAGAAGTTTACTTACCAGAGGAGACCCTTTGCGCTTGGCTGTGGGAAGACCTGGGGCACGGCGACCTCACCACAGAGCTGACCCT
>NZ_JANSIH010000447.1:0-13924 GCF_047462075.1 Synechococcus sp. R55.2 | reverse complement strand
GTATAAGAGAGAGATGTGGCCATCGGGGGTACGAGTGCCATTCAAAAAGATCCCTACCGCCCATCCCTGCGCCAAAGCTGCTTCCGTGGCCCGCAGGGCAGCGCGGTCAGAGCCGCCTCTTTTGACCGGGTAGGCGCCGTAGAGCTGGATCACCTGCTTCAGCCCCGGCACCTGAAACAGCTCTTCCTTGGCCATGAAGGCCACCGGGCGGCGCACCGCATTGGCCACCAGCGGCGGATCCAAATGGCTGGCGTGGTTGCTGACGACGATGAGGGATCCCTGGCGAGGCACGTTTTCCTGCCCATAGGTGCGCCCAAAATACAGTCCCCGAAACAAGGGGTTGACCACCAGCCACTTGAGCAGCCAGTAGGCCAACCAATCCCGGCGGCGATAACCCATCTGTGAGTCCAACGATCCCTGCCACTCCGGCAGCAGTTCCCTCTCTGAGTGTAGTGGAGGGTGGGTGCTGAAGGGGATCCCTGGGCTTCAGCTCTCCAAATCGGGATCCTCACCCAAAGCCCGCAATCTTGCCGCCAGACGCTCCGCCCGTTGATGTTCTCGCTCCGCCCTTTGGCGTTCTTGCTCGGCCCGTTCCCGCTCCAACTCAGCCCGTTCATCGCCGGTCAGCAGCAACTGCCCTTGGGCATCACACCAGCGCAGCCAGCGAGCTTGTTTCCCCTCAAAAACGCCTTCCCACACCGTCAGGCCCAGCCCCACCTGTTCTAGCCAGGTCTCGGTCATTTCCGCGTAGTGGCGGCCCCGCAGTTCGAAAATGCGCAACTCCTCTGGCCCCAGCTCATGATTGGGATCGAAGACCGCGTAGTAGCTAACTCGCATCTGCTCATAACGGCTCAGCTTGCCTTCCAGCTCGTCGCCTTCGCGGTTGGAGACGATCTCGATCACCACATCCGGCGGCTTGTCAAATTGCCAGAGCAGGTAGCAACGGTTTTGCTTCTCCCACCATTGCTCCGGCACCGTGACGTCCAGGCTGAGAAAAACATCCGGCACAATCGGGGGCCGACCGATGGCGGTGTAGATGCCTACATTTGCCGCTGCTAAAAAGGTTTTGCCGCGCAAAGCGCTGTAGAGAGCCCCTGTCAAGAGGCGCTGCTGCTTTTCGGAGGCGAAATTATCCACCGGGGTATCGTCCTCCGTCACAAGGTCGGCAACGTCGGGAACCAGCAGTTCAGTATCCATGGGCAGATGGGGGTGGGGATGCCAGTGATCTTAGCCGCTCACCTCAGGGATCCTCTGCTCCCTGAGAAACAGAGAAAACAGAGTCCTCGAGCAAGCCCAGGTACAATCGAGAAAGCTTTACTTAACGATGATTTCTTTTTCTTCGCTGCTCGATGCAGATCGACATCCGTCCTGCGGAAAACTCGGACAGTGCGGCTCTGCTCCACATTTTGCAAGTGGTCTTTGCGGAGTATCCAGGCTGTGTATTGGACATCGAAGAGGTGCCGGAGTTGCTTCAGCCTGCCACAGCTTTCGCGGAGATGGGGGGATCCCTTTGGGTGGCGCAGCATCAGGATCAAGTGGTCGGCTGTGTCGGCCTTGTGCCCGATGGGATCCCTGGGCGCATGGAGCTGAAAAAACTCTACACTCTGCCCGCAGTGCGCGGTCGGGGTTTGGGTCGGCGTTTGATTGAACAGGCCGAATTTGCGGCTCGGCAGCAGCAGGCGGACTCTCTGCATCTGTGGACAGATACTCGCTTCACGACGGCTCATCGGGTTTATGAGCGGCTCGGCTATGTGCGTCTGCCGGAAATTCGTGAATTGCACGATCGCAGCAACTCTGTGGAGTATCACTACGAAAAGCGTCTCCGTTGAGGGTCGGGCTGTTGAACTGTGATGCGTTGGTGATTGGCTGTGGAGTGGTGGGCTGTGCCATTGCCTACGAATTGGCCACAGCTGGGCTGTCGGTCATTGGAGTGGATGCCGGGGAGCCGGCCTCAGGCGCCGCGGGCGCGTCGCTGGGGGTGTTGATGGGGATCTGCAGCCGCCAGCCTAGCGGGGAGGTGGTGCAGTTGCGTCTAAAAAGCCTGGAGCTGTTCGATCCCCTAATCGCGCGGCTGGAGGAAGACCTGGGCCGGAGTTTGCCCGTCAATCGGCGCGGCATTCTCAAACTCCTCAGGGAGGAGGAAGTGGAAGCTTGGCAAGAGACCCTGGCGGCCCGCCGACAAGCAGGTTACCGCCTAGATCTGCTCAGCCCTGCCGAAGTGGGATCCCTGCAGCCCGGCCTGCGCAGCGACCTGGCGGCGGCCATCTACTCTCCCCAGGATCGACAAGTCCAGCCCAAGCTCCTAACCCAGGCTCTCTTGGAAGCAGCCCAACGCAAGGGATCCCGCTTTTTCTTCCACCAGCCTGTCCAGAAGATTCAGCGCAGCTCGGATCCCCCCTTTCGCCTGCAAACGGTTTACACGCCCGCTCTCACCCTCTCGGCAGGTCACGTCATTCTGGCGGCAGGTCTGGGCAGCTCCCCTCTGGCCAAAGAGCTGGGGTTGCAGGTGCCCCTGCAAGCGGTCAAAGGCCAGGCCCTGCGGGTCAGAGCTCCCGGGATCCCCCTGGGGCCCGTGGTCACCGACGCGGATCTGCATCTGGTTCCTTTGGGCGATGGATCCCTGTGGGTGGGGGCAACAGTGGAATTTCAGGCCCCTCATCCCGAGCCGACGCTGCTGGCGCTACAAGATCTGCTGGCCCGCGCCATCCGACTCTGCCCGGCTTTGGCCGAAGCAACTTTGTTGGATCATTGGGCCGGCCATCGGCCTCGACCAGTGGGACAGCGCGCCCCCATCCTGGGTTGGGCTCCTGGCTACGCCAATCTGCTCATTGCCACCGGCCATTATCGCAATGGAGTGTTGCTGGCCCCGATCAGCGCCGCCATCCTGCGGGACTTGGTACTGAAAGGGGAAACAGCCCTCTGTGATCTAGGGCCCTTTGCCCCCAGACAGGGCTGAGCCCGTATCCATCTTCCGGCTCTCGGCCCGCCGATGGACAGGACATATGTCAGAATGAAAGGCTGCCTGGTTAGGATCGGATCGTCCGTTGAGTAGCCCAAAGGAGAAGAGAGCCTTGCCGAAGTTCGCCCTAAAAGCCCTCTGGTTGGAAAACGATTTGGCTATTGCCGTCGATCAGGTGGTGGCCAAAAACCGCAGCCCCCTCACCCACTACTTTTTCTGGCCGCGGGATGACGCTTGGGAGCAGCTTAAGGCTGAGCTGGAAAGCAAAACTTGGATCAGCGAAGTGGATCGCATCGAGCTGCTTAACCGAGCCACCGAACTCATCAACTACTGGCAAAACGGCGGGCGCAACCGCCCCATCAGCGAAGCCCAGGCCCAGTTTCCCGACATTCTGATCGGCGGCAACTCCTAGCCCTCTCAGCCAAAACGTGACTCTGGATCTGCCCCATCTTGCTCAGGCTCCCGTCTTTGGGCTAGATTGGCACTCAGGAGTTTAGAGTGCTAACTCCCTGCTAGCCGAGCCGGAGGATTCCTGGGAACCCCACTCCGCCTGGCAGTACCCAAAGTAGGAGCCCAGTCAGACTTACGAGGATCGCGGATTCTATGGCAAAGCGGATTCTGTTTAGAGAAGAGGCCCGCAAGGCATTGGAGCAGGGCATCAACCAACTGGCGGATGCAATCAAGGTTACGATTGGCCCCAAAGGACGCAACGTGGTCTTGGAGAAGAAGTTTGGTGCCCCCCAAATCGTCAACGACGGGGTCACGATTGCCAAGGAAATTGAGTTGGCCGATCCTTTGGAGAACACAGGCGCCCAGTTGATGCGGGAAGTGGCCTCTAAGACCAACGATGTGGCCGGAGATGGTACCACCACAGCCACCATCCTGGCCCAAAGCATGGTGCGGGAAGGGCTCAAAAACATCTCGGCGGGCGCCAACCCTGTGGCTCTGCGGCGCGGCATTGAAAAGACCACTGCCTACTTGGTGGAGCAAATTGCAGCTCATGCCAAGCCTGTGGAAGGCCGTAAAACCATCGCCGAAGTAGCCACTATCTCTGCTGGCAATGACAGCGAAGTGGGAGAGATGATCGCCAAGGCCATGGATGCTGTAGGGCGAGATGGGGTGATCACGGTCGAAGAATCCAAGTCGCTGGAAACCGAGTTGGACGTGGTGGAGGGGATGCAGTTTGACCGCGGCTACATTTCCCCCTATTTCGTCACCGACTCGGAGCGGATGGTGGCCGAGTATGAGAATGCTTATCTGCTGATTACCAGCAACAAGATCTCCAGCCTGCAAGATCTGGTGCCCATCCTAGAGCGGGTGGCCCGCGAGGGTCGGCCTCTTCTGGTCATTGCGGAGGATGTGGAGGGAGAGGCTCTGGCCACATTGGTGGTGAACCGCCTGCGGGGGGTACTCAATGCGGTGGCGGTCAAGGCTCCGGCTTTTGGGGATCGGCGCAAAGCCATGCTGGAAGATATCGCCATTCTCACCGGCGGGCAGCTCATCTCTGAGGATGTGGGCATCAAGTTGGATAAGGTCACTCTGGACATGATGGGGGTGGCCCGCAAGATCACTGTCACCAAAGACAAGACCACCATTGTGACCGATGGCAGCACCAAAGCGGCGGTGGAAAAGCGGGTGGCTCAAATTCGCAAGCAACTGGAAACCACCGATTCCGAGTACGACCGCGAGAAACTGCAAGAACGCATCGCCAAGTTAGCCGGGGGAGTGGCGGTGATCAAAGTGGGGGCTGCCACTGAAACAGAACTCAAAGATCGCAAGCTGCGCATTGAGGATGCCCTGAATGCCACCCGAGCTGCGGTGGAAGAAGGGATCGTCCCTGGCGGCGGGGCGACGCTATTGCACCTCTCCAAAGGGATCCCGGCTTTCAAGGCCAAGTTGAATGCCGAAGAACAGGTGGGGGCAGAAATTGTTTACCGAGCCTTGCAGGCCCCTCTCTTTCAGATTGCCCACAATGCCGGTCTGGAAGGGTCAGTGGTGGTGGAAAAGGTTTTGGAGAAGGAGATGCCCTTTGGCTTCGATGCCCTGAGCGGAACCTATGTGGATATGTTTGCCCAGGGGATCGTCGATCCGGCCAAAGTGGTGCGCTCAGCGCTGCAAAACGCGGCTTCCATAGCCGGAATGTACCTCACAACCGAAGCGATTGTGGTGGAAAAGCCTGAGCCCAAGCCGGCGGCTGGCTCTGCACCTAAGGGGATGATGTAGTCTTGCGAAAGTGAGCTTTCTGGGAAGGGATCAGTCTTGGATGTACTCCTCGCCAGAGATCAGGGCAGCTTCGGCTTTTTGAAACTCCCTTCCCAAGTAGGCCGCATGGCTGAGCTGGGAGACCACTCTCTCCTGCTCCTTTTCAAAGATCTGCACACACAGTTCTTTGGCCGTGCGCCCAACGTACACCCGTTCAGGGGATCGGTTGACGGAGCCCTTTGCCGGGATCACAGCTCCTGTCTCCGGATCGGTGGCCAGCCCCCGCTCGTTGATCACCGTACTGTAGTACTTGGCGCAAATGAGGTTCTGCTCCCGATCCAAGTAGATGACGAAATAGCCCGCCGGATCCAGATCCAGGGGGCGGCGGGAGAGATGGTCGTCAATGCTGCGAATCTGCTCGCTCAGGGGCTTGGAGGAAGGGGACATAGAATGGCCGACCAAAACCGCACAGGAGAAACGTAGCCGAGACTACCTTTGGCTGCTCTCATTGTGGCAGATGAACCCAATCTTTGGGCAGCCTTTGGGGTGGTTGACTTCCTTCCCAGCTTGAACGGTGGGGCTGGTCATATACCCGATGAAGGGGATCCTGTGCGGGCCATCCACCTGAGGTCTCAGAGCTTGGATTAGCGCGGGGCAACCCGATAGAATCGGGTGGCCGTCACCCACTGGTCGGAAGGGATCCCCTCGACAATGATGGCGCGGGCAATGGCATTGCCCAGTTGGGATCCCCGCACCCGCACATCGGCAAAGGATCCACTCTGCTCGAAAGAGGCGATCTCCTGGAAGTTCAGCGGACGGGGGGATGCCACCGCCAACACCTGGGCTTGGCCGAAGGGTGGAGCGATGGTCAACCGGTAGCTGGCCCCTGGCGGCGGGAAGGTGCGCACTTCTCCGGCCCGCAGAAACTCGTTGCCACCGGAAAAGCGGTTGGGCAAAATCAGATGGGTACGGCCATCGGCTTGGATGCTGAACAGGTAAACGTAGGCATCGCGGTTGGTGCTCAGGGTAATGGCAATCGGCTCGCCAGGCCGGTAGATGGGGTTAGACCCGTGCCGATCCAGCTCCAGATTCACCCGCAGGTCGGAAGGAACGGGGTTGACAATGATGGAGCGGGTGCCAACATCCAACTGACGAGTATCGGCCAGTTGCAGCCTTTGTAAAGGAGGGTAGATGCCTAGGGTTTGCGGAAAAACAGCGGTGGTCGGAGCCACAGACAGCCCCAAAGCCAGCGGTAGGAAAAGCAGTTTGGCATTCATGGTTCACACCCAATCAATGGCTATGTTCATCCTAGGAAGGGGCGCAGGTTATGCGGGTCAGGCTTTGCGCAATCTCCAATCTCTTGCCGCGGCAGTTTCTCCTGCTGCAGATGGCACCCCCAAGAGGGAAAAGACGGTAAACCAGCGGGGGCACGGCTCTGTTCTCGGTACCTGGGATGGGAATTGGGAGCCACCGGTTTGGCAAGGGTTAATCTACAGGTAAGGGATCCCTTCCTCATGCCAGCTTCCCAGTCAACCCCCAACTTGCTCATGGCTCACGACAGCTACCAAGAAGGCATCGCAGCGGTACAAGCGGGCGATTTCCAGGCTGCCATCCAAGCGTTTCGCCAGGCGGTTGCTGCCGATCCAACCCATACCGAAGCTCGTTACAAGCTGGCCTGGGTACTGGGCATGAGCGGCTATCTGGATCCGGCCCTGACAGAGCTGGAAGCCGTTTTGGCGGCAGATCCCAACCATGTGGCAGCCCATTACAATCGAGGGGCCCTCCTCTTGCAAAAGGCCCAACTGGAAGCCGATGAGGATGGACAAATCGATCTGGCCGTTCTGCAACAGGCGGAAGCAGCCTTTCAAGCGGTGATGCGCTTGGATCCCACCGACCAACGGGCCTTTGCCTTCCTCAATTTGGTCAAGCGGGCCATTCGCAACCATCAGGCGTCCACTCAGGTCTCCGGCGGCAGTGGCGGGTAAATCTGTGGGGGTTGTGGTCGGCAGCGATTGCACAGCCAGAAACCCATTGCGTAACATAAGTAAAGCCTGGGGATCCCGGCAATTTGGAGAGGTGTCCGAGCGGTTTAAGGAAGCAGTCTTGAAAACTGCCGTGGTTGACGCCACCGTGGGTTCGAATCCCACCCTCTCCGTTTATCTTGAGGTAAAGCCCAACGGGTCGAAGCTACAGAGATTCACTGGCCCAGAGGGGGAGCTATCCACATGACCATCCTTGATTTATCGACCTTGACCACTCAACAGCTCAAAGACATAGCTTGGCAGTTGCGGGGCACTCCCGCAGTGGAGCCCATCTATCGGGAACTGGGATCCCGACCCAAGAGCATAGTGATTGCACCTGAAGATCCCCAGTGGACAGAAAAGGTTAACCAAATCCTCACAGAGGGATCCCCATCCTGACCGTCGCATCCCAAACAAGGCGGGACATGAATATCGAACAGCCACCCTTGCCTGCCTGTGTCAGCTCTGCTAAATACTAAACACCCCCCACAGTTCCTTTAGTTGAAGAGAGGGTCACCATCTTGGGTAGCAGGAGCTAGCCGCAATGATTCCCACCGTCAAAGACGTTTGTCAAATTCATCCTATGGCCTTGAACTACGCCATAGTTGAGCAAATTGAAAATCTGTCGAATGTTATCGAGCATACAGCAGAGGATGCCCGGGCATTCTTCGCCAAAAACCACATTACCCGCGGGATGGATCTGTTGCTGCGTCAGGGGCTCAAACGGCTGGCAGGTCGCTCCGACCAAGCGGTGTTTGAACTCAAACAGGCGATGGGGGGTGGTAAAACCCACTCCATGATTGCCCTAGGGTTGCTGGCGCGGGATGCCGCTTTGCGTGCCGAGGTTGTGCCAGACATCACTCAAGATGCTCCTTTTGCCGACGCTAAACTGGTTGCCATCAATGGACGCCTCAAGTTCGAGCAACGGTTTATTTGGGGAGAGATTGCCCGGCAACTGGGGAAAGAAGAGGCTTTTGTCAAATTTTGGCAGCACGGAGCAGATGCCCCCAGTGAGCAGGATTGGATTGATTTAATTGGAGATGAACCCACCCTCATTCTATTGGACGAGCTGCCGCCCTACTTCGACTACGCCATTACCCGCATGGTGGGCGGAGGTACATTGGCGCAAGTGACAACCTACGCCCTATCGAACCTGCTGAGTGCCGCCTTGAAGTTAAAGCGCTGCTGCATTGTCATTTCCAACCTATCCGGCAGCTACGAAGGAGCCTCACGGGAACTGCAAAAAGCAATCGGTAACTTCGCTCAAGAAACCAACCGCCAAGCGCGATCCATCACACCGGTAGACCTGGGCACATCGGAAATTTACGACATTCTCCGCAAGCGGCTATTTAGCTCCCTGCCCAATGTACAAACCATTGATGCAGTTGCTTCTGCCTACGCAAAAGTGCTGGGAGATGCAGCCAGAGCCAAATCAATTGCCAAAACTGCCGAACAAATTGCCGCCGAAATTCATGCTTCTTACCCTTTCCATCCTTCGGTTAAGCACATCATTGCCCTATTTAAGGAAAACGAAAGCTACCGTCAAACTCGCGGCTTGATGCAGTTTGTTTCAAAAATAATCCAGTCGGTATGGGAGCGTCCCAGCAACGATGTCTACCTGATCGGTTGCCAGCATCTGAACCTCAACATCCCAGATGTGCGGGAAGAGATCAACAAAATCAGCAATCTACAGGGAGCGATTGCCCACGATATTGCGGCCAATGGCACTGCTGTCGCTGAACTGGTGGATCAAAAACTGGGCCATGATGCTGCCAGTCAGATTGCTGCCCTGCTGTTGACTGCCTCTCTGTCTGAATCAGTTGATGCCGTGAAAGGCTTTACCGAGGGGCAATTTTTGGAATACCTAGTAGCTCCTCAGCGGAATGTCAGCGAATTTCAGGATGCTTTTCAAGCGTTCCGTGCCAACGCCTGGTACCTGCACCGCAAAGAAAACGATGCTTGGTACTTTTCCAACATCGAGAACCTGCGTAAGCGCATTGATAGCCGTGCCCGCAACGCTCCCCAGCCGAAAATTGATGCGGAAATGAAGCGGCGGCTGGAAGAAATTTTCCGACCCCAACGGCGGATTGCCTATCAAGAGGTGCAAGCCCTGCCCAAAATTGATGAGATTCGCCTCAATGGCCCGCGGGTGTGCCTGGTACTCAGCCCAGACAGCAAAACACCCCCAGAAGAGGCCCAGCAGTTTTGGGAAAGTGTTCCCGAGAAGAACAACTTTTGTGTGGTTACCGGAGATGGCTCCAATCTGGCCAGCCTAGAAGACAAAACCCGTCGTTTGTGGGCCGTTGCCCGAGTACTGGAAGAAACCGGTGGAGACAAATCCCCCCACAAAGCAGAACTGGAGGAAGAGGCCGAACAAGCCGCCTACGACTTTAACGCCACTGTGGTCAGCCTGTTCAATCGGGTCTATTACCCCATCAAGGGCAAACTGACTCCTACCAAGCTCTCCATGACCTTTACGGGCAATACCTTCCATGCTGAAGAGCAGATCGAAAAAGCCCTATCCGATGTCGGTGCATCCAAGCTGTATGTCGATGTGGAAGCCAATGCCGAGGCGTTGCTGTCGCGAGCAGAAGACCTGTTGTGGCCGGCAGGGGGAGAGCGGCGGATCCCTTGGCGAGACGTGGTTTCCCGCACCATCACCAACGAGCGCTGGCCCTGGTTGCCCCCCAAAGGAATGGATACCCTGCGGCAGATAGCCGTCAGCCAAGGTCGCTGGCGGTACACCGAAGATGGATACATCGAAAAGGGGCCCTTTCCGCCCCCCCGCACATCCGTAGCCATCACCCAGCGAGAATACGATGACCGCACCGGTACGGCTACCTTGGAAATTCTGCCTCGAGATGCGGGCAAAAATGGCCGTGTTCACTACAGCTACACGCCCAATGTGGATGCCAACAGCCCTGTGGTGCCCGATACGATCTGGACAACCGATGCCACTGCCCTGTGGTTTGTCGCCATTGACCCGGATGGCCGGCACGAGACAGGGGATGTCTATGCTTGGAAGAATACGCTGACCCTCACCCACCAGCCTCGTATTGGCGGCGGCAAGCGCACCGTAGAGCTAACCGTGAAACCCCGTGGTCAAATTCGCTGGAACACCACGGGCATTAACTCACGGGAAGGCACCCTCTACACTGGCCCCATCGAACTAGAGGGATCAGAAGCCGTTACCATCTATGCCTACGCCGAAGATCAAGGGGTGAGCACCACTCGCAACTTCACGATCCCGGCGCTCGACCAAAAAGGGCCGGTGATTGACAAAAACAAACCGGCTAAGCTGCACAAGCGCCTCAACCTGCAAGGAAATAAGGCGAGTTATACGGCCATCAATCAGAGCAAGGCTTTGGGTGTGCAACTGGCGGGTGGGATCTCCCTAACCGTGGGGGAAGGGAACCGAGCCATCACCACCCGGTTTGGAAGCGATATGGTGGTAAAAGCGGAAGACATTGAGCAGTTTATTGCGATAGCACGTCAGGCTTTGGGCAATGAGACGGCAGAGGTGAGTCTGCGCTTGGACGACCTACGCTTCAGCAGCGGCCACGATTTGGAAGTCTTTTTGCATCGGTTGGAAATCAATCCTGAGCCGGGAGAGGTAGAGCAGTGAGCGATAAAAAATGGGAGACGGTGGGGTTCGGCTGTCCCAAAACCGTTGATCCCCACCACTTTGTGGTCGAAATACCTGCCGGCAGAACCGCTCCTGTGCTGATTTACGAAGTCTATGGCATCAAGGCGGGCATCAACGGACAGCCGGACATTGCGGAGCGCTGTGTTCTCAGCCGGTCTATCTGGAGCCAGATTGCTGAGGATCTCAAACAAGAGTTTAATGACCGCCTGCGGGCGAAAAAAATGAATCCGAGCCGTTGGACAACTGGCCGCAACCTCGTAGAACGTCTGCTGGGGAAGGAATTGCTGGTGCTGGCTTGGGCAGTAGAACGGGCCAAACCGGAGGCGATCCCCAATGCCATTCGCAACTGGAGAGGGCTGCGTCCAGAAGAGCGCTGGTGGCTTTACACCATGACAGCAGCGGCGACAGGGGGTGTCGATCACGGGAATATCGGTTGGCGCAAAGCCCTGCGCTATGCCCTCACAGAAAATCCCTTGACGGAACTGAGTGTGCCCACTCCGGTCAAGCGCCCATACCAGCCAGCTTGTTCCGATAGCTTGCGTAGCGAAGCCGTAGAAGCCGATCAACTCAGCCTGTTATCCTGCTTGCAAGAAGATCCCTCGCCCTTTTGGGATAGTGAAGCAACCATTGGCACGACAAAGCTAAGAGATTAAGTTATACTAGATAAAACCGCCTATTTGGGAGAATGCAAATGATGACAGAACTGCTGGAGAAAGCGATTAGCAAGTTAAAAGCTCTACCCACAGAGGAGCAAAATGCAATTGCCAGCCTGATTCTTGATGAGCTAGAAGACGATCAGCGATGGGAAGAATCCTTTGCTTCTTCAGCGGATATGTTAGCAAAACTCGGTGCCGAGGCAATAGCCGAGTATCAAGCAGGCAAGACGGAAGAATTAAACCCCGAAACACTGTGAAATCTCGCACCACTGCCCAGTTTCGCAAGTTGTTTAACGCTCTTCCAGAGTCCATTCCAGATTTGGACAAGCTAGACTTACAAAGGACGCTAATCCCGATCAAAAGTCAATATAATCCGCTTCTCTTGTGCAGCTCTAGCCAAGACCTCGAAATCTTTAGTACCTGGAGCTTCCTCTGAGAGCGATGCCACATCTAAGCCAGCATCTCGCAATAGACAGATACTTAAGCGTGGAAAATTTTCATTGACGAGAAATTGCATCAACTGACTTTATCTGAAAAACTGTAGAAGTTCATTTCACGCATACATTCTTGGATATAGCTAAACATAGCCCTAAGTGCTTCTGGAGTCAGCGTAGGGTAGTTTTCCAAAATCTGCTTTTCCGTCCAGCCTGCCGAAAATAGCCCCAAAATAAATTCCACCGATAGGCGACTTCCTCTGAAAACTGGCTTACCCAAGAGAATATCGGGATCCGAATGAATATAGTCTTCCCAGTTCACGGCTTAGGGCCCTAAGAGCTACCATGATCGATGGTATCGCCGGAGATCTCCCTTGTCCATCATCCCCCTTGCTTGGAAAGATAAGCCGAGTTTGATCGAGCGGCTCTTGCCTGCCCAAAAAATCAGCGCCGAAGCGCAAAAGGAACGCAAAGCTGGGGCTGGCCAAACCCTCACGGCGTTGGGGAGCTATTGGAAAGGGCGCAAACCTCTGATCCTGGCCAAAGCCTGCGTGTTGGGGGCCTTGCTCCCCGCCACCGACGATCCGGAAGCCGATCTGGAAATTTTTGAATTGCTGATGGGCATCGCCGACAGCAGTTTGGAACGGCGTTTGAAATCGCCACGGGACAAACCCAAATTGGCGCAACGCTCTTACCTGGAAAAACTGGAACTCTGCAAACGCCCGGAAGAATGCGACGATGCCACCCTCTACGGCCCCATTTGGGATCGGGTGAACCAACATTTGGGGACAAATGCCCACAGTTTCCCGGAATTGGTGGAACAACTGGGGATCTTGCGGTTTGGCCATCGCCCACGAGTGGGGGATACTTTTTGCGGCAGCGGTCAAATTCCCTTTGAGGCGGCAAGGCTGGGATGCGATGTCTATGCCAGCGACCTCAATCCCATTGCCTGTATGCTCACTTGGGGAGCGTTGCATATCGTGGGGGCAGATGAAGCCACCCGCCGGGAAATTGAGCAAGCCCAAAGGGAAGTAGCCGCAGCGGTGGATCAGGAAATTACGAAGCTGGGCATCGAGCATGATGAACACGGCAACCGCGCCAAAGCCTACCTATACTGCCTAGAAACCCGTTGCCCCCACACCGGCTGGATGGTGCCAATGGCTCCCAGTTGGGTGATTAGCAAAACCCGCAATGTGGTGGCCAAGTTAATCCCCAATTACGACCAAAAACGTTTTGAAATTGAAATTGTATCCGGGGTCAGCGAAGCGGAAATGACCGCCGCCGCCAAGGGCACGGTGCAAAAGGGCGATTTGGTGTACGTGCTGGATGGGGAAGAATACCGCACGCCGATCAAAACCATTCGCGGCGATTACCGCTTGCCCGATGGCACGACGGGAAACAAATTGCGCCGCTGGGAAAAACACGATTTTATGCCCCGCCCCGACGACATTTTTCAGGAACGGCTGTATTGCATTCAGTGGATCACCGCCAAAACCTTGGGCAAAAGCCGTCAAGAAACCTTTTTTGCCAGCGTCACCCCCGCCGACCTAGAACGAGAGCGCAAAGTAGAGCAAATCGTTAGAGAAAACCTCGCCGCTTGGCAAGAAGCTGGTCTGGTTCCCGATATGCCGATTGAACCTGGATACAATACAAGTCAGCCAATTTGGGAGCGGGGCTGGACTTATTGGCATCATTTGTTTTTGGCACGACAGATTTATACCCTCTCTAGATTCTTATTTAACCTCTTGCAACAAGGAGGCTTTATTTCTGCAACACTTTTCGTAAAACATTCTAATCTCACGAACTATTGTAGCAAGTTGACCCCTTGGGCTACTTCTGAAAAAAGAATTGCAAAGGATGGATCGGGGAGGCAAGTCGGAGGAGCAAGCGATAATTTTGCAAATACATTTTACAACCAGGCACTTAACACACAATGGATGTATGGGACTAGAGCCTTTAACTCATTACTCACAATATTAGATACAGAATATAAAAACTCTCCTGTA
>NZ_JANSIH010000446.1:0-13992 GCF_047462075.1 Synechococcus sp. R55.2 | reverse complement strand
AAGCTCAGTAAATTCAGCAAAGTTCAGGGTTTTGGGGGTTAGAGGCATGCTCCCTAAACGCTCGGCGCCGCTTCCGCGACCATCCCTGGCTCCTTTCCCTCTGGGAGAGGGGGCAATGCAAACAACTGTAGATTTGTACAAACAACTGTAGATTTGTACTGAGATGATCTTGAGAGTTTTGGACTAGAGCTGGGTGGAGCTCTCCTAAGACTAGGTAGCCCGTAGCTGCACCGGCATAACCAAATAACAGAGCCGCATTGCCCCAAGGGGCTTCCAGATGGCCGGCTGCGTGGCGCCGTTTAGCTCCAGGCTCACCTGCTGCGTATGAAACACCCTGAGGGCATCCAGCAGGTAACGCACATTGAAGGCCAGCTCCAGGTCAGGACCAGACATCTGCACTGGCAACGATTCCTCGCCACTGCCCACATCGGGCGCCTCGGTGCTGATGCGCAGGGTTTGGGTTGCGGCAGAAAGATTGAACTTGACGATGTCGTTTCTTTGGGCAGCGAGTACTCCCACCCGCTCCAGCGACTCCATCAAGGGCCGACGCTCCAGGGTTACCTGCCGCTCAAATTGCTTGGGAATTAGGCGGTTGTAGTCGGGATATTGGCCCTCCAAGAGACGGCTGGTAATCCGCTGTTGGCACTGGGTTTTGCCGGCGCGAGGGGGCAGCACAAACTGCACCTGGGATCGGTCAAACCGCAATTCCACCGTAGAGGCCGCGGTCTGGGTGTCGAGGATGCGCTCCACCTCTCGCAAAGTGCGAGCGGGAATGGTGAAATCCAACCCTATTTCCCCATGGGCCGAAGCAACCGGGATCCCTTCGGCCTCCACCTGCACCATCGCCAGACGGTGCCCATCGGTGGCTGCAAACTCCAGGCAAGGGGGATCCCCCGCCAAGAGCTTGACATGCACCCCTGTGAGCACCTGCTTGGTCTCATCTCCAGAGGCCGCAAAAAGGGTTTGGCCGATCCCCTGCAACAGGCTCTCGATGGGCAGCTCCAGAGCCTGAGCTGTCGGGCTTTCCTCCCCCGCAAAATCGCCATCTGCGTCGGCGGTGCGGAGCAGTATTTCCGGTAGGGTGGGGTACTCTTCAGCCGACATGCTGCGCACTTGGTACTGGCCGGCTGCCGACATGAGAATCACAGGGGCACTCTCCTGGGCTTGGCTGCTCGCGTCAAGAGTCACTGGGCCGCTGGGCAGACGGCTGACGATGTCGCTGAGCAGCTTGGCCGGCAGGGTGGTGCGACCGGATCCCCTGACCTGAGCCTCGAACTCGCTGCGAATGCACAAGTTCAAGTCAAAGGCAGTGAGGGCAACCCGTTGAGTTTCCGCATCGACCTCTACCAACACGTTGGCCAAAACGGGCAGGGCGGGGCGGCTGGCCACAGCCCGTCCAACGGAAGTGAGGTGGTGGCTGAGATCGGCTTGCTCGCAGGTGAAGCTAAAACCCTCCAGCGGCGCGTCAACAGCTTCGTTAAAGCGGCTCTCCCCACAATAGGGAGCTGCAGTCTTGCTGCTGCGCAACACCGGCGCGAACGACTCGGTTTCCGATTCTCGATCCACAGGACGCTGAGCTTGCACCATGGGGGGCACTTGAGGGCTGCACACGCAGATCCTACACCGACTGCCCCGGTTGGATCCCTGCCCTTGCAGACAAGTTTTGGAAAATTTGCCTCGCGCGTAGGACAGATCTGAAATTTCGATCCCTGCCTAATTTAATTTTTTGATCTAGTAGTAGTAGGGGCTGTGGAAACTGTGGAAAGTGATCGTCAACACCTTGTGCCATGAGCTTTTGAGCCTATTCCCCACCTGTGGAAAAACTGTGGATAACTTGGCCACTTTTCCACAGGGTATTTATACCTGTTAATAACTTGGGGGTTTTTTCCACAGGTTTTCCACAGATTTTCCAGGTTTTTCCACAGGTTTTCCACAGGCTAATGTTATGGTTTTCTGACAAATTCATAAAAATTAACGCACAGTCAGTGTGAGATCCCCTAAGGTAGTGAATCCTTCCCCCTAGATATGGCTGGGGATTCCACCGGAGCTGGGGCGGGCTTCGCTGGATTTCCACAGGTTTTCCACAGGCTGTCGAAGAAAGCCTGGGATATTGCTCTGGGCTTGTCGGCCTTGCCTGGCCACCTGTGAGCTGACACGGGATTTTTGGCAAGACCCCAGAGGAGCGGGAAAGCGCTCTACGCACCAGAAGCGGCAAAGGAGGTCAGGATGAGGATGGGACAGCGCCTGACCCAAAATTGGGCTGCTGCAGGAGCGAGTCGCAATAGGGATGCGGTCTAGAGTCCGTACCCGCGAAGGGCCAGGCGTAGGTCAACGGGATCCGTTTTGGTGATGGCGGGAGCGCAGCACGATCACGTCAGAAAGCTGGCGCAGTTGACTTTGAACCTGGGTGAGCTGTTTCTTATCACGTACATCGATACAGAGATCGATCAGGGCGGTGCGGTTGGCAAAAGTTTGTACCTTAGCATTGCGAACATTAATGCCTTGATCCGATAGACGGGAAAGAATGTCCCGCAGCACCCCAACGCGGTCGATAACCTCCAGATGCAGTTCTACCGGGTAGATCTGGGCGCTCTGCCGCAGTTGCTCTTCGTTCCATCGTACCGGCACCAGCCGTTCCCCCGAAACCTGGGCCACCCTTGGGCAATCCCGGTGATGGATGCTGATCCCCTTAAAGCGGGTGACCACGCCCAAGATCGGATCCCCCGGCAGCGGATTACAACACTTGGCCAACTGGTGTTTCAGACCCTCCACCCCCAGAATGGGAGATTGGGATTTGATAGAACTGGGAGCCGCAGAAGCCCGTGGCAACAACAGCTTGGATCCCTCAAGCGATTCCTCCTCTGTGGGAGCAGATACTGCCGGCCTGCTGACCTCCTGCAGCCGATGGATCACCAGCGTGGGGGTTGTCTCACCATAACCCAGAGCGGCTAACAAATCCTCTACGCTGGCGTAGTTGAGCTTTTCGGCTACCTTCTGCATCCGCTCTGATTTGAGCAGGGCATCAAAGCCCGTTTTGCCCAGCTCCCGCTCCAGCAAATGCCGGCCCCGCGCGATGTTTTGCTCGCGATTGGAGCGCTTAAACCATTGGCGAATGCGATTGCGGGCAGAGCTGGTGGCAACGAAATTGATCCAGTCCAGGCTGGGATGGGCATTTTTGTGCGTGATGATCTGCACAATGTCGCCGTTGCGCAGGCGGGTATCCAGGGGCACGATCTTGTTGTTTACCCGCGCTCCTGCACAGTGATCCCCAATTTCGGAGTGGATGCGATAGGCGAAGTCCACCGGACAGGATCCCTGGGGCAGGGCCAGCAAGTCCCCCTTGGGCGTGAAAACGTAAACCTCGCTCTCAAACAGATTCTCGCGAAGGGTGTCCAGATACTCTTTGTCGTCTTTGAGGTCGTTTTGCCACTCCAAGAGCTGCCGCAGCCAGGTGAAGCGCTCCTCGTCCGCCTTGACGGTGGTGCTGCCGGCCTCCTTGTACTTCCAGTGGGCGGCGATCCCGTACTCAGCCACGCGGTGCATCTCTTCGGTGCGGATCTGCACCTCCACCGGTCTTCCCTGCGGGCCAATCACCGCCGTATGCAAAGATTGGTAACGATTGGCCTTGGGCAGACCAATGTAGTCTTTGAAACGCCCAGGGATGGGGCGAAAGCAGTTGTGAACGACTGCCAGCACCCGATAGCACTCGCTGTTGGTATGCACGATCACCCGCACTGCCGAGAGATCGTAAATCTCGTGAAATTCTTTGTGCTGCTGCTGCATCTTGCGATAGATGCTGTACAAATGTTTGGGCCGTCCGCTGATCTCAAAGCGTTCCAGTCCCGCTTGAAGAAGGTTCTGCCGCAGCTCTTCGATAAAAGCTTGGATCTCGGCCTCTCGCTCGGCGCGCTTGGCGTTGACCAATTCCTGAATCTTCCGGTAAGCCTCGTAGTCCAGATACTTAAAAGCCAAGTCTTCCAGTTCCCATTTGAAATGCCAGATCCCCAGCCGGTTGGCCAAAGGGGCGAAAATTTCCATGGTTTCGGCTGCAATTTGCCGTTGCTTACTGGGGGAGAGATACTGCAGCGTGCGCATGTTGTGTAAGCGATCCGCCAGCTTGACCACGATGACTCGAATATCTTTGGCCATGGCCACAAACATGCGGCGGAAATTTTCCGCTTGCTGCTCGGTTTTGCTGGAGAAATTGAACTTAGAGAGTTTGGTAACTCCTTCTACCAGTAGGCGAACTTCAGAGCCGAATTCAGCTTCCAGGGCTTCTGGGGTAACTTCTGTATCCTCAATAACATCGTGCAAAAGGCCCGCTGCCACCGTCACCGCATCTCCCCCCAGCTCCCGCAGGAGAGTGGCCACGGCTACCGGATGGGCAATGTAGGGATCCCCTGATTTGCGTTTTTGGCCCTGATGCAAACAATAGGAAAACTCAAAGGCACGGCGCAGCAGATTGGCTTCTTCAGCCGTGTAAGGCCGCAGCCCATCGCCGGGATCCTCGGCACCGGAAAGCAGAGCACGCAGCCACCCTGGCACCTCAAAACCGAGGCTATTCAGGTCGAGACCTCCATCTGAGGTGGCAATGACAGCCGTCTGACCCATGCGAACCCGGCGAAAAGGGATGTTTGATTACTGACTATAGTTCATCCAGCTTAACCGCCGACAGATCAAGAGGGAAAAAACGGGTGGAATAGAAAGAAGCATTGGCTGTCTGCCAACGCCGACCGCTTGCCATCCTCGGCAGATCGAGAGTCAGTCTTCGCTCCACTCCTCGCAGTTGCCGATCAAATCGCAGAGGGGATCCGAGGGGCAGTAGTCTTGCAGCTCCAGCTCTTGGGCAATCGCCTGCCACTCCCGCTGCGGGAAAAAGGGTTGCAGGTGGGCAATGGCTGCAGAGCGGCGTAAGACCCCCTGCTGAATGAGGCGACGAGCTTCCTCCTGGATGGCCTCAACCGCATAGTGGGTGGCTTGTAAAGTGGGCATAGCTTAACCTACACGTGGAATGGATGGGACGCACCGAAGGGTCAGGGAAAATCTTGCCTCGCTACCCCCATCATAGAACTGGGTCTCGTTTCGTAGCAAGAGATACAAGTTTGTATTGCAGGCAACCTTAAGGTCCGCTTAAAAGCCCAAGCCATCGGCTCCTGCGGTCACTATGCCTTTTTCTGGGTTCAGAGTGACGATAGATCCATCCCGGATTAAGCGGGTAGCATCCTTGACCCCCACCAGCACCGGCACCCCCAGCCGCAGGCCAATGACTGCTGCATGAGAGGAGGCTCCCTCTTCTTCGGTAATCACGCCGGCTGCCTGTTTGATGGCCTCCACATAGTTGGCGTCGGTGGATTGGGCAACCAAAATGTCTCCGGCGGTGATTTTGCCGGCATCGAGGCTGGATCTCAAGATGCGGGCCGGGCCGCTGACAATGCCTTTGCCAAACCCTTTGCCTTGAGCCACCACCGCTTTCACCACATCCACCTTGATCAGATCGGTGGATCCCGCAACGCCTGGCAGGGTTCCTGCACTGAGCACCACCAAGTCGCCATCCTTGAGCAAGCCATCTTCCTGAGCCAAGCTGATGGCCGCTTGAAAGGTCTGGCGGGTGGTGGCCAAATCCATAACCAACAGCGGATGTACCCCCCAAACCAACTGCAGCCGCCGTGCCACTTCCACATGGGGGGTTACGGCTAGGATGGGAGTGCGGGGGCGAAACTTAGAGACATTGCGAGCAGTAGCCCCCGTTTTGGTCAGGGTCATCACGGCTACGGCATCCAACTCCTGGGCGATCTCCCCCACGGCGCGGCTGATCGAGTCGGTGATCAGGGTTTTGGGCCGCATTCCAGCAGGACTGTTGCCGTTGTTTTGGCTCAGCTCCTGCATGGCAAGGGCGCGAAGGCGTTGTCGTCGGTCGGCGGAGGTCAGGTCAAAGTAATCGCGCTCGGTGCGCACGGCAATGCGGGCCATGGTGGCAACGGCCTCGACAGGGTATTTGCCCACAGCCGTCTCGTTGGAGAGCATGACGGCATCGGTGCCATCCAAAATGGCGTTGGCCACATCGGAGATTTCGGCACGGGTAGGCCGGGGGCTGTGCACCATGCTGTCCAGCATTTGGGTGGCCGTAATTACCGGGATCCCCAGGGAGTTGGCCAGGGCGATCACCCGCTTCTGCAGGATCGGCACCTCTTCCGCGGGCAGCTCTACCCCCAGATCTCCCCGCGCCACCATCACACCGTCGCTGAGGGCCAAAATCTGGGGCAGTTGTTCGATGGCCTCGTGTTTCTCGATCTTGACGATGATGGGTACCCGCTTGTCGGCTGAGCCGGAAGAAGGCCGTTTGGCTGAGGCAATGAGCTCCCGCAGCTCCAGCACATCAGAGGGATCCCGCACAAAGCTGAGGGCCACCCAATCCACCCCTTGGTTGAGGCCGAAGTAGAGATCTTCTTTATCCTTTGGGGTCACGGCGCGGATGCTCAGGCGCACACCGGGGAAATTGACCCCCTTGTTGTTGGAGAGGGTACCCCCGACAATGGTGCGGCAGAAGAGTTCGCCCGCTTCCGGATCCACGGCTTCCACCCGCATCTCCACTCGACCATCGTCGATGAGGATCGTCGCTCCTTCGGGCACTTCTTGGGCCAGCTTGTCGTAGGTGACCCAACTGCGCTCTTGGGATCCCAAGACGGGCTTACTGGTCAACACAAAGGGATCCCCAGCCTTGAGGGTGATCGAGCCTTCGGCGAACTTGCCCAAGCGGATTTTCGGCCCCTGTAGGTCTTGCAAGATGGCGACCTGAATGCCCAGATCCATCGAAGTTTGGCGGATCAGGCGAATGCTGCGGCGGTGTAGCTCGTGATCCCCATGGGAAAAGTTGAGGCGAAGGGTAGTTGCCCCTTGCAGGATCATCTCCCTGAGAATGGCCGGGTTTGAGCTGGCAGGGCCAATGGTGGCGACAATTTTGGTGCGTCGAAAAGAATCGCTCAAATGCATGTCCACTGTTCCCAAGGGAGAGCAGCCCAGATCCTTCCCCCACATAGGGATCTCTCTGATTACGATAACCCGTTATGTCTTTTTTGAGGCACCGCTTTTTTAAAATCCCCAGCGAGAGAGGATGGGAAAATAGGCAAAGCAGAGTGTAGAGATCCATCTGGAGTCGAGCGATGCCGGTTGCCCCCGAATACGCCTTCCCCTTCGAGCACCATCAGAAGTTCTCTCTGGATAACCCCACTATCTCCAGCCCAGGGGTTTCCAAGCGGGAATACATAGCCAGCAGAGTACTGCAGGGTATCGTGAGCAATCCCCAGACTCCCGTCGGCGATTTGTCTCCTGAGCAACGACAGGCTTTGGTCTATACGGCGGTGTTGTTGGCAGATGATTTGTTGGCGGCCCTCGGCGCTCAGTAGAGAGGTTCTTGAGATTGCAGCGCACCCTCTTGGGGTGAGGTTTAGGCCGAGGTTGACCGTTCGCGGCGGGGGGCCGTAGGCTCTGCTACTACATACGCCGCAGCCGTTGAGTCAACTCTTCCCCCAAGCGCATCCATTCTGCCATCCCTTCGGGACTCACCTGTCGGTCATTTTGCCAAAGAATGAGGTGGGCGCCAGCTCCTTCGGCGCAATAGTTGGGATGCTGCTCCCAAAAACCAAGGACGCCGGGATGAAAACGTAGCCGAACTTGGGCTTCATCCTGTCCTCGCAAGAGATAGCTCCGAGAAAACTTAGGGTGGCTCTCGAAATTGATATCTTGCATGCCAAAAGCTTTGGCGATGCCGTGGAAAAAGGCATTTTCGGGGTGCAGCCGAAAACGCGGCAGATGAAGATCCTCGTGATAGGCGTAGAAGACGGACTGGCGATAAGTGCTAGAACTCTTGCCACTGCCGCGGGTGTATTGGTAATCAAAAACGGTAATCTCAGTGCCATCGATCAGCCGCTTGGACATCGAATTATAGAAACGCCGCCCATGGCCTCGTTCAAACAGTCCAAAGCCTGCTTGCAACAAGCGAGATCGAATCTCTTCAGGCAACTGGGCAGAAAAGCGCATTCCTAGCTGTGCAGCTACCCGCTCCAGAGCTTCTCGACGTTTCTTGTCTTGATAAAAGGCCAGGGCTAACATCCCGACCGCCAGAGCTAAAAACAGGATAAAAATAAGCCACTCCATACCGTCTCCCTCGGCTTAGCCACTGCAGTGCCCATCCCCACAATACCTGAGCGGATCCCCAAAAGGATCCCTGCCTGGGCAACTGCTTTCGACCATTCAACCGAGCAGTCTTTTCTTATCCTTTGTGGAGAGTTGGGAGAGTTAATGTAGAGAGTTGACCCAAGACAGTAAGGGCTGTCAGCGCTCACCCAGGGTTGTAAGGCATTCAAGAATCCTCACTTTTCAAGCTGGTGAGCATGTTTGTTTCGATTTAGGTTGAGACACTTCCCAACTGCTCCGCCTTGCTTCCGCAACCACCTCCAGGCAAAGGGAGAGAGGAGCCAGGAAGCAATACAACTAAACAGTTTCGTTGCTGCTTAAAGTGATCACTATAAATGATCAGTTTTATATCATGTGTTTAGAGCTTGACGAAATTGTAGGGAGCAGTAAAGTTGTTGTAGCGAATGCGCAGCCGCCCTTGAAAGGTGTGGTCTAGCTCCTCCACTTTTTGGGCAAAAACCGGCTCATCTTCCCAATTGATCAAAAACGAGCCGTTGTAGGCCATGTTTTCGGTGAGCAGATCTCCTTCCACGCGGTCGCTGGCCAAGGGGCTTAGGGCTGCTGTGAAGGCTTGGGCAATGCGCTGACGCCGCTGCTCCAAGAGTTGCTCTAGAGCCCGTCCGATCTCAACTACCGCGTCCAATCCCAAAGGAGCGCCGGCCATTTCGTCCCGCCGAGCTTTGAGGGCAGGGTTTTCCTCTAGCCCCAGCTTGAGCTCCTGCTCGGGATCCCAGAAGACCTTTACTCCCACCTCCCGCTTGCCCTCTAGGCGCTCCAGCAGAGCCAGCAGATCCGCCAAGCGGGGCTGCACCAAGTCCCGTTCCACCTGCTCCCAGCCGCTGACCACCAGACCAAATTGCAGGGGCAGCAGAGCCCGATGTCCCTCGTTCATCACTTTTTCCAGCACGGCTTCATGGGCAAGCAAGTTGGCCCGGCTGGCCAGGTAGCGCTCCTGTCGAGCCTGGGAGTACAAGAAGGCCAGGGATCCCAGCCCGTGAACCTGCACCGGCTGCTTGTCCAATCCCACCACACTCAGGTGGCGCGGGCCGGGGGCAGCGACGATCCCGTAGAGGTAGAGGGAGCTATGGGGATTTGCCGTTGGCATTGCTGCGGGCATCTCCGATCAGCCACGTGAGGTTGGACTCTTCGGTGTCGATGGCATTGCCATCCGAGGAAATGCAGTAGCGACCCATCACCATCTGGTGGCGCAGGGTTACGCCTGCCGCGATCTGGGTGTAGTTAAAAATTAAGCTGCCATCCAGCGTACACCCTTCATTCAACACACATCCGTAGCCAATTGCCGTGGGGCCGATGAGTTTGACCCCGTCCGCCAAATAGCTGCTGGCCCCGATGTAGACCGGTGGCTCGATGTGGATGCGATCCCAGTTGGCGCGGATGTTGATCCCCGTCCATACGCCGGGTTGAATCTGGATCCCAGGCACCTTGACTCCCTTGATCTCGCCGCGCAGCACTTTTTGCACCGCCAGCCAGTAGTCGTGGGTGCGGCCAATGTCCACCCACTGAAAGTCAGCCGTGATCCCATAAAAGGGGGCACCCGCTTTCACCAAGGCCGGGAAGAGATCGCTGCCGATGTCGTAGGGGCAGCCGGGGGGAATGTAGTCGAACACTTCCGGCTCGAAAACGTAGATGCCGGTGTTGATGGTGTGGCTGAGGGCCTCTTCCCGCCTGGGCTTTTCTTGGAAGGCAGTGATGCGACCCGTCTCGTCGGTGACTACCACCCCATAGCTGGAGACCTGGCTGGGATCCACCTCCCGCAACACCACGGTGGCCAGCGCTCCCTTGGATTTGTGGAAGTTGACGATCTGCGTGAGGTTCAGGTCGATCAGGGCATCCCCACAGAGCACCACAAAGGTACTGTCGAAAAATCCGGAGAAATCCTGGATCTTGCGCATACCGCCAGCGGAGCCCAGAGGTTCGGCCACCGGCTGGCCGTTCTCAAAGTGACCCTCGAACGAAAAGCCGATGTGAACCCCCCACTGCTGCCCATCGCGGAAGTAGTCTTCGATTTGGTGGGCCAAGTGGCTGGTGTTGATCATAATTTGGTTAAACCCATGTTCCCGCAGCAGCTCCACCAAAAATTCCATGACAGGCTTGTGCAAAATGGGGATCATCGGCTTCGGCATCATGTAGGTGATGGGCCGCACTCGCGTGCCTTTGCCTGCTGCCAGGATCATGGCTTTCATGCCGTCGTCACTCCTCCGGGCTAACCGTGCTCTGACTTTATCATCCCAGGATCGGCATTCCAGAGAACCGGCGGGGCTTTCAAGAGGCTGGGGAATCGCTGCCGGGATTCCGATCCCCTACAATCAAGGGGGCTTGCTTTTCTGGGAGAGCCCGCTTGCTGCCGGCCTGTCTCTGGGCATTCTCGCTGATGTTTCCCCCTAGGCCCCTCGTTCTAACCCGTCTCTACCAGGAGTCCACTCGGCAGGCGGGGATCCCGAGATTCTTGTGTTTGTTCATACCAATTACTTCCGGCCCAAGATCAGATCAAGGTCAGATGTAGATGTAGATGCTGAAAAAATGCTGGATGGCCGTCCCGACAGCCCACCCATCACGATTGCTCTGGCCAAGGGGGCCCTGCTGCCTGAGGCCATTCAATGTCTGCAGCAGGTGGGGATCGATTTTAGTCGTTTTTTGGATCCCGGCAATCGCCTACTGCGGATTGAGTCCCCCACCCGGCTGAACGGGCAACGCTACGAAGCGCTGCTGGTGCGCACGCACGATGTGCCGGTGTATGTGGAGTACGGGCAGGCGCAATTGGGCATTGTCGGCTACGACGTCTTGCGGGAGCGCTATGCCGGCACCGAAGCGCGGGTGGCCCACCTGTTGGATCTCCAATTTGGCCACTGTCGCATGTCGGTGGCCCTTCCCCAAGATAGCCCCTACCACTCGGCAGCTCAGTTGCCTGCTCATGCCCGCGTGGCTTCTAAGTTTGTCGGCTGCGCCCGGGAGTATTTTGACCGTCTAGATTTGCCGGTGGAGCTTATCTCTCTCTATGGTTCGGTGGAGTTGGCCCCCCTCACCGGCATGGCCGATGCCATCGTCGACTTGGTAGCCACAGGGCGCACCCTGAGGGAAAACGGCCTGATTGAGCGAGACTGCCTATTCGAGAGTACAGCTCGCCTGATTGCCCATCCCATCAGCTACCGTGTCAACCAACAGCCTATCCGCGAGTTGATCACCCAGATTCGGGAACGCTGGCTGGGATCCCTGTTGGTGGGTGGCTAATTTTGAGGCACTTCCTCTGAGGGGGATCACGATTGCGTACAATGGGGGCATTCGGGCTTATTTCCCCCAGCAGCGTTCAGATTCAAAAAAGGTTTTTCGAGGTTGATTATGCGGTACCGTCCACTGCTCGCCATCCTGTTGGCGCTTTGTTTGAGCGTCTTTGCTGTTCCGGCTAAGGCTGCCAAGGCGCCGCTGACCTATGACCAGATCCGCAACACCGGCAAGGCCGCCATTTGCCCTTCGGTCTCGGACAACGCCCGGGGCCGTATCGAGGTGCCCAGGGGGGGATCCCTGAAGCTGACGGATGTCTGCTTCCAGCCGGTGCAAATTGAGGTGGAAGAGGAAAAGCGGAACGGCGAGAAAGAGTTCATCAAGGCCAAAAACATCATGATCTCAGCGGCCACTCTGGGGCCGATTAAAGCCGAGGTGACTCCCAAAGACGGTGCGCTGGAGCTCAAAGTGGTGGATGGGATCACCTTTCAGCCGACCACCGGCCAAATGCCCCGCCGCGAGCTGGTGCCGTTTCTGTTTAGCGTGAAAGACTTGGTCGCCACTGCCCAGGGCTCCGCCATTGACCCTTCGACCGATTTTGAAGGGGAGTTCTTGGTGCCCGGCTATCACAGCAGCACCTTCCTCGACCCGCGCGGGCGGGGATCCAACACCGGCTACGACACTGCGGTAGGTCTACAGGCTGCCAAAGATGATTTTGCCACCAACCGCAAGGTGGACGAGGTTTCCCAGGGGAAAATGTCCCTGCGGATTGCTCGCGTGGATCCCAGCACTGGCGAAATGGCGGGATCCTTTGTTAGCATTCAGCCTTCCAGCACCGAGCAAGGGGCGATGGAACCCCACACTGTTCGCGTTCAAGGCTTGTTTTACGCTCGCCTGGCGCAGGAGTCTTGAAGAGGCTTGAGGAAAGCCGAGAAGAGATCCAATTTCGGGCTTGAGATGGGCAGAGATCCCGGCGATCCCTGCCTATTTCTGTTGATACTATGTCTGTCTGGGTTTGCCCGTTGGGGAAGTGTGCAGCGATGGTGGGATCCCACAGCGTCTGTTTTGATCGGGCCGCCGATTTTTACGATGCCACCCGCAGCTTTCCTCCCGGCGTAGATGAAGCGATCGCCGATGCAATCTTGGCCGCGGTGGAAGCCACCCCTGAGACCCACTTTCTCGAGGTGGGCATTGGGACAGGACGCATTGCCTTGCCGCTGATCCGTCGCGGCTATTCCTATTCCGGCATCGACATTTCCGAGCGCATGCTGGCCGTCTTGCGGCACAAAATTCAACAAAGTCTGGGCCAAATGCCGCCACAGGTTCATTTGCAGATGGCCGATGCCACCAACCTGCCTTTTAGGGAGCAGTGTTTTGATGCGGTGATCACGGTGCATGTGTTGCACTTGATCCGCGAGTGGCAGCAGGCGATTGGCGAGATCCGTCGCGTGCTCAAGCCAGGTGGGGTCTACCTCTACGGCTATGGAGAGCGGGTGATGAGCGCCCGCCACTCGTTCGAGGCCCGGTGGACAGGCATTCTGGCAGAGCTGGGATTTGAATCCCAACAGGTTGGAGCCGATGCCGAGCAGGTGGAAGCGTTGTTGCAGTCTCAAGGGGCTCATGTGGAACAGAGGACAGCGGCAGAGTGGCAGACGGCCATCGCTGCCCAAGCTTTGTTTGATCTGTACGCTCAGCGCTGCTACAGCAGCTCCTGGCCGATCCCAGAGGAGATCTTCCAGGCGGCCATTGCCCGCTTGCGAGCTTGGTTTGGCGAGACTTATCCCGATCCCAAGGCAATTCTGCTGGGGGAGAGCCGATTTCAGATGCTGCTGGCCCGCTGGTAGGGATCCCTAGGCGACCTTGGGATTAGGGATGTGATCCTGAAAATCGTGCTGGTCGAACACGTAAACGGTGCGAATCGGGTAGGGGATGACCAATCCGGCTCGGTCGCAGGCCTGTTTGAGAGCCATCATCACCTGAGTGCGGACGCGCCGCACCTCCGGCTTGCGGGGCCGAGTCCAGTAGCGCACCACAAAATCAATGGAACTGTCTCCGAACCCCACAATGTCCAACTCAAAGGGGGGATCCGCCAGCACCCCCTCGACCCCCTGCATGGCTTCCCGCAGCACCTCCAGAGCTTTGGGCAGAGGTGTATTGTAGTCGAGGCCAATTTCCAGATCGGTACGGCGGAAGGGGCGATCGGTCAAGACCGTGATCGGGCTGGTAAACACAATAGCATTGGGAATGACCACGCGCTCCCCCTGATAGGTGCGAATCTGGGTGGAGCGAATGCTGATTTCTTCAACGGTGCCTTCGAATTCTCCGACGATAATTTGGTCGTTGAGTTGAAAAGGCTCGTTCAAAAGCAGCAGCACACCCGCCAAGAAGTTCTTGAAAATGTCTTGAAAAGCAAAACCAATGGCTACCGACCCTAACCCCAGTAGCCCGATGAGGTCACCCAAGCGCAGATCCGGGAAAGCCACCACGCTGGCCGCGAGGATCCCGACCACCCAGGCGCCCACTTGGCCGATCTGCACCAGCAGCATTTGCACGCTGTCT
>NZ_JANSIH010000445.1:0-1905 GCF_047462075.1 Synechococcus sp. R55.2 | reverse complement strand
ATGTTTCCCGCATTGGCAAAGAGGAGCTGGGTGTCTTCTCCCAGGATGAAAGCAAAGCTGGTTCTCAAAGGCCGCCCCAGCCGCTGCAAGTCTCCCACCGTGCACACCACCGCATCAAAGCTAGGCCAACTGCTCGGCTCCCCCCTCACCTCATGAACTCGCTCGGGCACTCCCTTCTGCTGCAGCAGACCACAGGGATCCCCAAACCCCTCTTCCACGTACAGCTCCAGCCGCGGCAAGTCCAGCAAGTCCGCGGCTATCACCCCAGGACAGCCTCGGCCAACAAATACCCTCAGTCGCTCCTGCACGCGATGCAGCTCTTGAATGGGCTCGTAGATTCCTAGTCGTGTGTCTATCCAGGCAGAGCTGGCCGTGCTGACAAAGTAGCGCACATCAGAGCGGGGCGAGTAACGAAAGGGCTCCGGCAGCTCTCCCCCAAACACCCAGTCCAGCAGGTTCTGAATGCGGTGGCGGGGATGCCAGTGTTGGTCGAAAGTGTGATAAGCGCGGCGGGCAATTTGAATGGCCTCCTGGGGATGGTCTAGGTAGTAGCGGATTTTCTCCAGGAGTTGGGCTTCGGAGTTGTAGGTGTCGCAGTAGGTGCCGGGCGCCAAAAGTTCGTCCAATCCTGAGGCGAAGGAGAGCTGGTCAGTAAGCAGAAAGCCCCCCGCGGAAATCACTTCCAAGTTCCTTAAGTTCAGATCCCCATTTTGGCTGCAGTTAAAGGAAATCAGAGAATGGGCAAACCATTTGGCTGCCTCTTGGCGGTTGGCTGTTTTGATGAGGATGGGCAAATCTGCATTCTTTATGGCTTGAACCAGCCGGCAACGCCTGGGATGGCGGGATCCCTGTTGGCCGATAAAGACCACTTGATTTTCTCTATCTTCCACCCAATCGTGGGTAACAGTGCGCATGGAGATAAGAGGCAACCAGGCAAGATTCTCAGCGCCTGCTGCGGCAAACCAGTGCAAATGCTGGAAGTTATAGGCAGTAGCGACGTAATCAAAGCCTTCAGTAGCCCATTAGGCCAAGAGATGGTTGATGGGAAACTCCCAGTGGTGGGTGTCTCCAGCTAGCAAGAGTGTGGGGCATTTAAACTTCCTTGTATTTAGGGGATTACTCTGGTCAAAGCTGGAAGTCCAAACAATAACTAGGTCAAACTCCTTATTTGTAATTTGCTCAGACTGCTGCACAAAGTCATAGAGGTCATAGTCTCCCTCTGGGCACTCCACCAATTCCTTAGAGATATTGACAAAGTTTAGTCCAAAGCCCTTGGCTTTCCTCTTGGGGCAAAGCCTGACCTGCCGATCTGAAAGCTGCGGGGGCGGGATATAGTCTGGCGGAGTTGGCCAATTGAGGAGAATTCGCGGAGCATTGGCCTTGATGTCTTGCATTTCTCGACTCCCCAAGTTGAGCGGCAGGTTCTTCTAGCTCCTACAGGCTACTAGGATTGGACACAACAACAAGGGATCTCTGTTGCCCTGGAAAACGATAAGCCGAGCATAGGTTATAAGCAACCCCATGGATCCCTGTCTGCAAGAGCCGAATCCAGTTTACCTGCCTGGATGGCCCCTACCCAAGACGCGCTCTGCGACGACAATGGCATACCCATGGAAAGCTGGCGGCACACGTGCCAGATGGACTTGCTCATCTCCACCACCCATGCCGAGCGAGGTTTTGAGGCTGTACCCAGCGAAGTGGGAGGGTAGGAGGCCACCTGGATTCTGTGGGCCACTGCCGCTGGGGAACTGATGCCTGCCAAGGCTGAACTGGAGCAGCAAAGGGCTGAGCGCCTGGCCTAAAAGTTGTGAGAACTGGGGGTGGATCCGGGTACATTAAGCTAGAGCAAACGTCAGGGATCCCTCCCCATGGACTGACTCTTATACACCTCAGACGCTGCCGACG
>NZ_JANSIH010000444.1:0-14296 GCF_047462075.1 Synechococcus sp. R55.2 | reverse complement strand
AGGGATTGGGATAAAGCCCGCACCCTGCGCATAGCGCGGGTGTCGGGTAGTTTACAAAAGCTTGAATCGAGATGTTTTGTGAGTTTGCAAATGGCTACATAGGTAGTTGTGGGCTACGTGGGGATTATGAAAAAAATTAAGACTTTTGGCACAGCGGCAATTTTCGCCAGTAGTCCGGCACTAGGATGGCTTCCAGGTATACCCAGCGAGATCCCATGTATGTATATTGCCCGGAGGAATTTCTGGGAAGCAAAACCCAGTGCAACCTAGAAGCATTGATAGAACGGCTGGAAGAGGGGGGTCGCACCCTTTTGAGCCAGTTGTTTGACGTTCGTTACCCTTACTGGAAGCGTAATCTCCGCAACAACATTCGCTTGGTGGGGGAGCTGCGCTATGTAGGCGAGGTACCCGTTCTGGTTTTGTTTGGCCTCTGGCCGAGAGGCAGTCACGAATACCGGGAGTTCTTAGACCGACGGCGAGATCCGGATTATCAAGAACGGGTGCGGAGCTGGGTGCCCGATGACCGTTTGCAGGCGTGGCTGGCGCAGCGGCACGAACCAGGGGATCCGCCAAACCATCTCCCCCCTCTGCCCGACGAGCTGTATGAATGGACACAGTTCTTGAATGCTCCCAATCCGCAGGAGCGGCTGGTGTTGGAAAGTGGGGAATGGGTTCGGCAAGTACGGGCCCTTTCTCCAGAGCAGCGGCGCCAGGCTTACCAAGCAGTATCCCGCTTGGTATTGGTAGATGACATTGAAGGCAGGCTCTACCGGCAGCTCCCGCCGTTTTATCTGAAGGCAGAGGTCAAATGCTGGCAGGAGGGATCCCTGTATCTGGCCGTCAGCTTGGTACAAGCGTGCGAGCAGCCAGGGAGATTGTTTCCATTTCTCATCGGGGTTTACGACCACGCCCCAGAGCAAAAGGAACGGTTTGAGCTGGGATGCCAAACCTGCCTCTTTGGGATGAAAGCCAAGCAGCCAGACATTCTCCAGCACCCGCAACCTTTGGAGGTGTGGAAGCGGTACGCCCGTCGCGCCTACCCCGACTACATGGTGATGGATGAGACCATTTGGTTGGAAATGCAGGAGATCACAGAGGGAAATTTGGCTTTGTCCATGGAGGAGGAAGAAATCCTGCAGAGTACATCCATGCCCCTACTGATCAACGGAAGGGCCGGGAGTGGCAAATCTCTGATGTTGTACTACCGCTTTGCCGACTATTGCAGCCACTACCTCAAAACTTCAAAACAGAGACCTCTTGAGTACCGCCCTCTCTTTTTGACCTATAGCCCCAGTTTGGTGCAGCAAGCCCGCGACAGGGTAAGTTCAATTTTGCGCATCAGCCACCGCTATCGGGAGAAGGGGTGCAGCTTCTCCACGGAGGAAATTCAGCAATGTCAAACTTTTTTTAGCACTTTTCAGGATTACCTGCTGAACTGCCTTCCTGCCGAGCGGCAAGAACGCTACCAACCGGATCGGTATGTCAATTTTTATCGATTTCAGAGCTGGTATTGTGGTCGCCGCGATGTAGAGCTGGCTTGGCACACCATTCGCACGCTGATCAAAGGCTATGAGGTCAGTGACTATTTGGATCCCGATAGCTACCGAGAATTGCCTGAGGCCGACCGCAGTGTGGATGAAGAAGCCTTCGAGCAGATTTACGAAGAGATTTGGCCAGGCTACCGGGATCGAACCACCCATGAGGGCTACTGGGATGACCAAGATTTGGCCAGAGATGTGCTGCAAAATGGCACTCTTAATCCTATTCATCCAGTCATTTTTTGCGATGAGGTTCAGGACTTTACCCAACTTGAGCTGAATATCATTTTTTGCTTATCTCCTTGGGGAAAATACAAGTTGGATTGGGCTATTGAGCGCCTGCCCTATGCCTTTGCCGGGGATCCCTTGCAAACCATTAACCCAACGGGATTTCGTTGGGCTGCTCTGAAAAAATATCTCTACGAGCATATCCGCGCCTACTTGTTGCCGAGCCATCCCTTTGAGATTGCAGGCCCGCAGGAGCTGAGAAACAACTATCGCAGCAATCCACAAGTTACTCGTTTTAGCAATGTAGTCAACCTGTGGCGGCGAGTTCTCAGCAAGAGTCGAGAAATCTATCCCCAACAGCCCTGGCGTCCCCATGAGCAGGGCATGCCGGTTCAAAGGTTTGTGCTGGATGGTCAGGAAAGAAACTTAATCGAAGATGAGCTTAGAAAAATGCTTAGTGATCTCACAGGAACAGTCTGTATCTTACCCTGTCCTGTGGGAGAGGAGCTGAACTACGTGCGTCAGGATCCCGAACTCCAGAAGATCTTTGCCGAGGAATTGAAGCAGAATCTTAAACCACCGCTCCTGCAAACTGCTACGTCTGTTAAGGGAATGGAGTTCAAAAAAGTTATCCTCTACAAGTTTGGAAACGCCTATCGACAAAACTTTAACCGGCAGCTTAATTATTACGCCCGAGGAGCTGGGGAGGCGATATCCCTGCAACTCCATTATTTTCTCAACCAATTGTATGTCGGCATTACCCGCCCCATCGAGGCCCTGGCCATTGTGGACACCTCTGCCGGTTGGCGGGAGTTCTGGGATCCAAGCTTAGAATCCAACTCTTGGCTCGATCATCCTTCTCTGCAACCGGATCGGTCGGAATGGGAGACCGACCCACCGGTATTGGGTTACCCTGTCAAAGGCATCAATATCCAGTACTGGACCAATACAAGCTTGGAAGATCTGCAGGAGGCAGCTCTTGAGCTTCTCAGGCGCGGCATCGAGGAGGGCAACCTCAAACTTCTGGAGGATGTTCAAACTCTGGCGCGGAAGGCAAAAAAACCACCTCTAGAACAGGAATGTCAGGCCTGGCTCCTCAAGCTCCAGAGGGATTACGTTTCCGCAGGGCAAAAGTTCCTGAGCCTGGAGCAGTCTGCTTTGCCCAACAAAAATCTTAAACGAGAAGCCTGGGAGTGCTTTTGGAGAGGGAAGGCCTGGTTGGAGCTGCAGCGTAACGCCGCCTACTTTGCTGGATGTCCTGGGATCCCAGACTACAGCCCCTTGGTGGACTTGATGGTGGCGACCCAAAGAACCTCTGTCAAGTCTATGGAGCGCTTCCGACAGGTGGTGCGGGTGCGAGATTGGCTGAGCGTTGAAGTCAGCCCCAAAGATAGGGACTTCGTCCCGCTTACACGAACGGATTCCACCTGGAAAGAGTGTGTACAGCAATTTTTGGCAGAGCTTGAGCAAGTTCTCAACAACTTGGGAACTTTCTGCCCCCAGGAAGAGGCCCGCAGCTGGTTTTTGCAAGAGACCCTTGAGGCTTTGAAGGGACGTCTGGCCTTTCTCGGCCAGCGGCAGCTGTTCGCGAATCAGTACTACAAGATTTGGGGTATCTGTCACTTCTATCGGCAGGAATTTGAGCGGGCGGTAGAGGTTTGGGATCAGGGGGGCCAAACGGAGCATTCCCCCTACTACCGGGCCAAGATCCACCTGGAACCCCTTCCCGGCAAGGTGAGGTGGCTATCCAAAGACCGCCAAGACTCGGTGGTGCTGGACCGATGGCAAGAGGCAGGACGTCCCCTCACAGGCGAGTGGGCAGAGTACATCGGCGACGTCGTCACCAGTCTGGAGCGCTTGAAAGACTGGCCGCTGATGCTGCGAGTTCTGATCCAGTGCCGAGAGTGGGAGAAGCTCTGGAAAACGGTGCAGGCCCATCCTCAGGCGTGGCAGCGGGGACATGACTACGAGCTGGTGGCTGCCATGGCCCGGGATATCCGGACCAACTGGGAAGACTTGAGGCGCAAATCCCCTGGGCTGCGAGATTTTCTGCAGGAAGTGGTTACCAGCACACAGATGGAGCGGGCCTGGTGGCTACAGCCCCTGGAGGTAGGCTTGGCTTGTGAGCGATTGGGCCACTACCGAGACACGCTCAGGTTTTACGAGCGCTTCACCGAAAGCAGAACCGGCAGGCTGACCAGGCAGCAACGCTCTCAAATTCGGCAGCGCTGGCTGGTGACCCACCAAAGGTATCAAGAGGTTCTCCAAGCGGAGGGGCGCCCAACAGATCGTTTGGCGGAGGAGTTTCGACAGGCTCAAGAGCGTTGGAGGGAGCAGCTGCCCCAGGCAGAACCTGAGCTGGACGAACGGGATCCCTGGGCGTTTGACTTTGTGGAGTACCCCAGCCCTGTCCAAAGTTGGCTGCTGCAGCGGGCCCAAACCGACACCCAGAGCCGACTCAGAGCGGAAATCGCCCAGGCGCTGGAGCATCTGGACGAACGACACTTGCAGCAGGTGCACAGCTTGATCCAGCGCTTTTCGCGCGCCGACCCATCCACCTAGGCTGGCTCCGAACGCAGGCCGGGAGGCCTATTGCAGGATTTGGCGCAGGCGCTCCAAGGCCCGTCGGTTCTCTTCAGGGGTGCCCACCGTCAGACGCAGCCCCCCACTCGTGTAGCGCACACCAGTCCCCAGCTCCTGCCAGGCCCGCTGCAGCTCTTGGGGATCCCAGCCGGCCACCCGGAAGTAGAGGAAGTTGGCTTGGCTGGGCCACACCCGCACCCCTGGCAGCTCCTGCAGAGCTTGATAAAGGGCTTCCCGCTCCTGACAAATTAGCGTCACGTCGGCCAAAAGCTCCTCGGCATGCTCCAAAGCCATCTGAACCGCCCACTGAGAAAGGGCCGTGAGGTTGTAGGGCAGGCGGATCCCATCCAACACTTGCATAAGCTGTGGATGACCCACAGCATAGCCCACCCGGTGGGCCGCCAGGCGAAAGGCTTTGGAGAAGGTGCGCAAGATTACCCAGTTGGGATGCTCCGCCAATTTGGGCAGGGCTGTGTGCCGGCTGAACTCAAAATAGGCCTCATCCAAAATCACCAGAATCTCTTCGGGCAGCCCTTCCACCCACTCCCACTCTGCAGCCGTCAGGCCATTCCCCGTCGGCGAGTTGGGATCCACCAGGCACACCACCCGAATCGGATGCTCCCTCAAAGCCTGTTGACATCGCTCTAGATCCAGAGCAAACGTCTCCGGGTCGCGGGGAACCCGCACCACCGGGATCCCCAGGCTCTGGGCCAGGATGGCGTACATGGAGAAGGTGGGCTCTGCCACCAAAATGCCGCCCCGCCCGCCCAGACAGGTGGCAATCAGCAGGGAGCGGATCAGCTCATCCGACCCATTGCCCAGGCTGATCTGCTCTGGCTCCGCTCCGGCATAGGCGGCGATGGCCTGCTTCAGGCCCCGGTGGTGGGCATCGGGATAGCGGTTGCTGGGGATCCCCTTTTCCCAAAGGAGGGAGAGCTTCTGCTTAAAGCCCGCCGGCCAATCGAGGGGGAACTCATTGGCATCCAGCTTGTCGGCAGCCGGGGCTGGCACAGCGTCGTAGGGCTTGAGGTAGAGCAAGTCGGGGCGCAGATACTGCAGAGCACACATCTTCCTGACGGGGAGAAGTAGCTATTATATCAGGGCCAACCCGACCACTTATTCTTTTGTCAGGGATCCCTGCTGACGTAGCGCCTCAAAAAGGGCAATCGCTACGGCATTGCTGAGGTTCAGGCTGCGCACCGGCCCCCGCAACGGAATGCGCACGCTGGGATAGGTTTCCAAAAACATGGGATCCAACCCCCGGCTTTCGCTGCCGAACACCAACCAGTCTCCCGGCTGATAGGTTACTTCCGTATAGAGGGCTTTGCCGCGCACACTAAAACACCAGAACCGGGCCTCAGGGTGGGCCTGCACCAGAGCAGACCAAGAGGGGTAGCGATACAGTTGGACGTGCTGCCAATAGTCCAGCCCCGCCCGCTTGAGGTAGCGATCCGAAAGGCGAAACCCCAGAGGATCCACCAGATGGAGAGGCGTATCGGTGGCTGCACAGGTGCGGGCGATATTCCCCGTGTTGGCCGGGATCTCTGGGGCAACCAAAACAACGTGGAAGGGCATAGTCCTATCCTACTTGCCCCCAAATCCGCGGTTGCCGCCCCCTTTTTTGCCCCCACCTTTGCCCGGCTTGCGGCTGGGCTGTTGCCGAGAGGGAGAGGCCGTTGAACGTCCGCGCCAACTGGGATCCCCGCCGGGAAGAGAGGTACGCCCACCCCCCCAACCCATACCGGGAAAACCGCCACCCATGCCCATGTTGCGCATCATGTCGCGCATGCGTTGAAAATCACTGACCAGTCGGCTGACATCCTCCAGCTTGTGGCCAGATCCGCGGGCCACCCGTCGTTTGCGGCTGACGCTGCGGGCCAACAGATCCGGGTTGCGCCGCTCTTCGGGGGTCATGGAGTTGATCATGGCTTCGGCGCGGGCCAGTTGGTCTTGTCCCTTTTGCAGTTGTTCCTCGCTGATTTTGCCCATCCCTGGCATCAGTCTCAGCAGCCCTGCCAAGGATCCCATGCGTTTAATTAGGCGCATCTGCTTGAGGAAATCGGTGAAATCAAACTGGGCAGTCATCATCTTCTCCGCCATGCTGGCGGCATCTCCCAGGTCGATTTCCTCTTGAGCTTTTTCCACCAAGCTGAGGATATCCCCCATACCCAGAATGCGGGAGGCCATGCGATCCGGGTAGAAGGGATCCAGCGCTTCCACCTTTTCGCCAACACCGATGAACTTGATGGGCTGACCGGACACTTGGCGAATGGAAAGGGCGGCCCCACCGCGGGTGTCCCCATCCAGCTTGGTGAGAATGGCCCCAGTGATGCCCAAGCGCTCGTGGAAGGCTCGGGTAAGGCTGGCTGCCTCTTGGCCGATCATGGCATCCACCACCAGCAGGATCTCGTGGGGCTGCACCGCCGCCTTGATCCGCTCCAGCTCTGCCATCATCTCCAGGTCAATCTGCAAACGACCGGCAGTGTCCAAAATCACATAGTCGTAGCCCTGCTGCCGGGCCGTCTCCACCCCCTGCCGGGCAATCTCGACGGGATCTGCTTTGCCCAGGTCGAAAACGGGGATCTGAATTTGCTGGCCCAGCGTCTTGAGCTGGTCGATGGCCGCCGGACGGTAGATGTCTCCGGCCACCATGAGAGACTTCTTGCCCTGCTTGCGCAAATACAGAGCCAACTTGGCGCAGGTGGTGGTTTTCCCGGATCCCTGCAAACCGGCCATGAGGACAATGGTGGGAGGCTGCTCCGCTTGGGCAATGGGCACGTTGGCTTCCCCCATCACTTTCACCAGCTCGTCGTGGACGATCTTGATGAACTGCTGATCCGGTGTCACCCCCAGGATGACCTCGGATCCCAGGGCAGCTTCCCGCACATCCTCGATAAACTGCTTCACCACCTGCAAGTTGACATCCGCATCCAGCAGGGCTCGCCGCACCTCCCGCAGAGCTTCTTGAATGTTGGTTTCGGTGATCTTGTCCTGGCCGCGCAGCTTTCTCCAGGCCAATTCCAACTTCTCGGAGAGGGCATCAAACATGGGTACTGTGAATCCTGTCAGGCGCTTTGGGGGCATTTCCTACCATAGTCGAATCGGGGCGACTCCATCTTGGGGATCCCAACCAAGGTGGCTATCCGGGCCCAGAAAAACTGGCGACTTCACAAAAGTTTAAGCAACAATAGAGGGCGTTGCATGCAGATCTTCCATGGTCAGCGTCGCTTCCCTTCCCTACAGCACCACCGACTGGCAATTGGGCTATCGCTCCCTATCCCAGGAGTACGACTATTGGATTACGGAGATCGAAGGACGGATCCCGGCAGGGTTGCGGGGAACCCTGTTTCGCAACGGCCCAGGCAAGCTGGAGGTGGGATCCCAGCGCTACGGGCACCCGTTCGATGGCGACGGCATGGTCTGCGCCATCACCTTTGTGGAGGGGAAGGTTCATTTTCGCAACCGGTTTGTGCGCACCCGCGAGTTTGAAGCAGAGGAAAAAGCCGGTCGGGTGCTTTACCGAGGGGTGTTTGGCACCCAAAAGCCGGGCGGCTGGTGGAGCAACTTTCTCGACTTGCGGTTTAAAAATCCCGCCAACACCAACGTCATCTACCAGGGAGATAAGCTGCTGGCCCTGTGGGAGGCCAGTGCCCCTTACCGGCTGAACCCGGCCACCTTGGCCACCGAGGGGATCGAAACGTTTGCAGGAGGGATCTCAGCCAACCAGCCTTTCACTGCCCATCCCCGGCGGGATCCCCACACGGGAGATCTCATCGCCTTTGGGGTGCGGGCTGCCCAGAACTCCACGTTGCTGTTTTACCGTCTGGACTCGCGCGGGCGCTTGGTGGAAAAGCGGGATTACCGCCTGCGGGGCTTTGCCTTTCTGCATGATTTTGTCTGGACACCCCGCTACCGCATCTTTTTCCAAAATCCCTTGGCTTTCAATCCCCTGCCGTTTGTGTTGGGCTGGCAACCGGCGGGCACCTGTTTGACCTTGAAACCGGGGGAGCCGACCCGCATCTGGCTCTTTCCCCAGGGCGATAAGCCGCTGCAACTGGAAGCGGAGCCGGGGTTTGTTTTCCATTTTGTCAACGGCTACGAAGTCGGGGATCGGGTTGTGGTGGATGCCGTCCTCTATGAGAACTACCCTGCCCTGGAGCCGGATGCCGATTACCTGCAGATTGACTTTGCCCAAATTCCAGCGGGCAAGCTGTGGCGGTTTTATCTGCATCCCAAGGCGGGCAGTGTGCGCCGAGAACTGCTGCTGGATCGCTCGGTGGAGTTTCCGGCCATCCACCCGGCTCGAATGGGGGGATCCCACCGCTACATCTACATCGGGGCCACCCATGCTCCTGGCCCCAATGCTCCTCTGCAAGCCATCCTCAAGCTGGATACCGCCACAGGCCGCACGCAGCAGTACAGCTTTGCCCCCCGCGGCTTTGTGGGAGAACCGGTGTTCATCCCCAATCCAGAAGACCAGGGAGAAGAGGCAGGGTGGATCGTGACGGTGGTTTTTGATGCGGCCAGCCAGCGCTCTCAAGTGGTGATCCTAGAAGCAGCCGACCTGACAGCCGGCCCGGTTGCGCGGATCCCATTGCGGCACCACATTCCCTATGGCCTACACGGCAGTTTTACTCCCCAGGTGTGGGTAACGCCTGCCTAAGCGATGAGCTTCAAGATGGCTGAATGGATCCCCTTGGCTGAGGGAATGCAATCCAGCCCTTAGAGAGCCCTGGGGATCGGCCAGTTGGATCCCGGCTGTGCAAAAACACCTCTATTGGCTCCAGTCAGCGTTGCTGGAAAAAACTACAGGTACTCTATTCGTTTCAGCTTAGGGTGAGACGCCTGGGCTACTGAGAAAAGCCTTCTGGCTCTGCACCTTCAATGTTTTGGGTGTGAGTATAATGTCCTAGTTCGAATCGAAATGACCATAAAGATGAAATGGTTCTGTCTGGGGGATAAACATTCTGCGGCCTGAGAACCATTCCCTTGGAACAGTTGCTAGTATTGGCTACACGTCGGCTACAGTGTTGACAACTGCTGGCTCCCCAGTTCCCGACGAGGGCACCTGCTGGGAGTTTGTCAATGGAAGCAGGATGGAAAGACGCTGTTGGGCGTTGTTAGGCTAGTGAATGGTGTGTTGAGCAGGTCTTGGGTCAAGAGCAAAGTTATGGCCTGTTTTTGCAACGGTAAATGTCTGCCGCCGAGCACTCTGAATTGACAGCAACGGAACCGTCACAATGTCCTCCGATCTGAGACCTCCCTTTCGACCGGTACGGCCCCCCAGACCCAGCTCAACGGGTGAGGCCAAGGGATCCCTGTCGTCGGCAAAAGCTCAGGATCCTGGTGCTGCTCGCGACAGCGGGACGGAGTCCTTGCAGCCCGTTGTCAGCACCACCGCTACCTTGGGGGAAAAGAAAGCGGCAGAAAGAGAGCGAGTCTGTCTGGAACCCATCCCGCCGCCTGGGGAGAAGATGCAATACCGAGCCATCGGCCTCATCGAAGGGCAATACATCCCCTCCCCAGAGCACTTTACCCGCGGGATTTTGCGCACCTCGGATGGCTTGGATCTCAATGCCGTATTGCTGGGCCGGGTGATGAGCCTGGTACGGAAGCACCTGAAGCCGGAACGCAACTACCTGTGGGTGGTTTATCCTCGCACCCGCGACAAAACCGAAGATCTGCACGTGCAGTTGCTGGGGGTGTGGGCCCCAGAAGAAATGGGGCGAACTCTCCCCGAGGGATCCCGTCCAACAGTGGTGCCGGATTGGTTTTCCATCCGGGGCGAGGTCGTTTTTCAATCCCAGGAGAAAGGGTTCATCATTGTCAAGATCCGTCAATCGGGCAAAAAAGCTTCCGCCAACTCTCCCTCTCAGCGAGTCCAGAAGGATGGAGCCGCAGCCCCCAAGCCCCAAGCCTTCAAATTGCGCCTGATTGGATCCCTGCCGGGCAAAGGGGTAGGCAATTTCTGGGATCTGCAGGTGCGCCGCCGTGGATCCCTGCTCTATGTGGAGGCGGGCACTCCCATCGGCCCAGTACTCAAAACGCCGCCGCGCCCACGCCTGAAGCGTTCCCCCCCCCAACCCAAAGCTAGGAAGAGTTCCACCCCCTCGACACGTGGGGAAGCGTCTATTCAAGAGCCGTTTTATCCTCTGCGAGATCCCACAAAAGTACCCAAGCCGGTTAAGAGAAAACGCCCATAAACTGGGCTAGTAGATCCTGCTTTAATGGAGCTTTTCATGTTGACCTTCTTGTTGTGAACCATTCTTTTACCCTGGTTAGGCCGTGGCAGAACCAACTCCTCCCAACAAACCTCCCAACAAAGATGAATTCATTTCGCCTCGCTATCCCTACTGGGGCGAAGTGAAGCCGCAGAACCTAGTTTTTGATGCCAACCTGCAGGAATTTAGCAATAAAGTGTCCTTGATTTGTAGCTTGGAAACCGGGGGCAAAATTACCCCGGAAGAAGCCTACCGGCAAATCAAGGAGCTGTGGAAACAACTCAAGCAGACCAAAAAAGCCATCTTGGACGATCCCCAGTGGAAGGAGTCTCCCCCCGACTTGCCGGAAGAGTAGCCGGCTGGATCCTGGCTAACCGCAAACGGTGTACACTGGGCGCGGATGCCGGGCTTGGTCAGGGAAGATGAGGACTTTTCCTTCTCCGGAGGCGCTGCGTCGGCTGCCAGCGGGGGCTGCCGATGGGGCCATCATTCTGGGCACGTTGGTTCTCCTGGCCTTGGTGGCGCAGGTGGGGGTAGGGGCTTTTGAGCGGTTTCAGCCCCCGGCGGTGGTGCCCCGGATCGACTTGGATCCGCGCAACCTGCCCTACTATGCGGCCCGCTCCACCTTGCGCATGTTCATTGCCTTGGCCTTTTCCACCCTTTTTACCTTGATCTATGGCTACATTGCTGCCAAAAGCCGCTGGGCCGAGCGCATTTTGATCCCTCTGTTGGATGTCTTGCAATCGGTGCCGGTGTTGGGATTTCTCTCCATTACGGTTACCGGTTTCATTGCCCTTTTTCCCGGCAGCTTGCTGGGGCTGGAGGCGGCTTCTATCTTTGCCATCTTCACCAGCCAAGTCTGGAACATGACCTTTTCCTTCTACCAATCCCTGCGCACGCTGCCTCAAGAGTTGGTGGAAGCGGCTACCTTGTATCGCCTGTCGGGGTGGCAGCGCTTTACCCAGTTGGAAGTGCCGGCGGCAATGGTGGGCCTCATCTGGAACGCCATGATGAGCTTTGGCGGAGGGTGGTTCTTTGTGGCAGCCAGCGAAGCCATCAGCGTGCTCAACCAGGAATACACGCTGCCGGGCCTGGGATCCTATGTGGAAGCGGCCGTCCAGGCGGAGGATCTGCCCAAGCTGGGCTGGGCGCTCCTGACCATGGCCGGGGTGATCCTGCTGGTGGATCAGCTCTTCTGGCGACCTTTGGTGGCTTGGTCGGATAAGTTTCGCCTGGAACAGAGCAGCGGGGCTGCTGCCCCCGAATCCTGGCTGTACGATCTGCTGACCACGGCGCGGATCCCGCGGCTGATCGGCAGTTGGCTGTCCCCCTTGGCAGAGTTGGTGGATCGGCTGTTGTCCCACTTAACTCGCCCCCGTTGGGTGGATCCCCTTAGTCCTGAGGTCGAGCGACGCCGCGAGCGGCTGCTGACTCAGCTTTCCTGGATAGCTATTGGCGGCATTGGGATTTGGATTGTTGATTTTGTGGCCACCACTGTGGGCTTTGGGGAGGTGCTGCTGAGCTTTGGGCTGGGGATCCTCACCTTGCTGCGGGTTAGCGTGTTGCTGGTGTTCGCCACGGTGATCTGGACTCCCATTGGGGTGGCCATTGGCTTTAATCCAAAGCTGGCAAAACTGCTGCAGCCGGTGGTGCAATTTCTGGCAGCTTTTCCCGCCAATTTCCTCTTTCCTTTTGCCACGTTGTTTTTTATCCGCACCCAGATCAGCATTGAGTGGGGCAGCATTTTGCTTATGTCGCTGGGAGCACAGTGGTATATCCTTTTCAACTCCATTGCCGGTGCCCAAAGCATCCCCACGGACTTGCGAGAAATGGCCGTGGATGTGGGCTTACGAGGATGGCAGCGCTGGCGAAAGCTGATCATTCCAGGGATCTTTTCCGCCTGGGTCACCGGGGGAGTCACGGCCAGCGGCGGCGCTTGGAACGCCAGCATTGTCTCGGAGATTGTGGCCTGGGGATCCACCACCCTGACGGCTACGGGGTTGGGCACCTACATTGCCGAGGCAACCTCGGTGGGGGACTGGCCCCGCATTACCTTGGGCATTGGCATGATGAGCTTGTTTGTGGTGGGCCTTAACCGCCTCTTCTGGCGACGGCTGTATCGGTTGGCAGAAGAAAAATATCACCTTTAGTCTTTTCAGTTTCTGAGGCAATCTCTCTATGAGCTCTGCAGCTTCCCCCGTTTTAATTGAGGTTGAGAAAGTCTACAAGCGCTTTCCTTTGCCAGAGGGCAAGGGGGAGTTTACCGTTTTAAGCCAAATTGATTTGCAAGTGCGGGCAGGGGAGGTCTTGGCTCTGCTGGGCCGCAGCGGCAGTGGCAAAAGCACCCTTTTGCGCATCATGGCGGGCCTGATCCCCCCCAGCCAAGGGCGGGTGCTGAGCAACGGCCAGCCTCTACGCGGGCCTAACCCCGATGTGGCGATGGTGTTTCAGAGCTTTGCTCTCCTACCCTGGCTGACGGTGCAAGAAAATGTGGAGCTGGGGCTGCAAGCCCGAGGGATCCCCCGCGAGATCCGCCGGCAAAGGGCCCTGAAGGCCATTGACCTGGTGGGCTTGGATGGGTTTGAGAACGCTTACCCCAAGGAGCTTTCGGGGGGGATGAAGCAGCGGGTGGGCTTTGCCCGCGCCTTTGTCTTGGAGCCCAAGGTGCTGTTTATGGATGAGCCTTTTAGCGCTTTGGACGTGCTGACGGCGGAAAACCTGCGGGGGGAAATTGATGAGCTGTGGAATGCGCAAGCCTTCCCTTCCCAAAGCATCCTCATCGTTACCCACAACATCGAAGAGGCGGTGTTTTTAGCGGATCGGGTGGTGATTCTGGGATCCAACCCGGGGCGGATCCGGGGGGAGGTGAGAATAGATCTGCCGCGGCCCCACGAGCGCACGGATCCCCGCTTCAAGTCCTTGGTGGACTACATCTACGAGATCATGACCAACCCCGAAATTGCTGTTACCGGAGAGGTGGCTCTGCCTGCGCTGGCTGGTGATAAGGCCACTTCCCCCTATGCCCTGCCTCTGCCCCATGCACGGGTGGGCGGGATCAGCGGTCTGCTGGAGTTGATCGTGGAGTGGCCGCAAGGGCGGGCGGAGATTGCCGATTTGGCCGAGCGGCTGCAACTGGCCGTGGACGATCTGCTGCCGATTTTGGATGCGGCGGTGCTGTTGGGCTTTGCCGAGGTGGCCAGCGGGGTGGTGCAACTGACCGAAATTGGCCAGGACTTTGCCAACACCACCATCCTGCGCAGCAAGGATCTCTTCCGACAACAGCTATTGGCACGGGTTCCCGTGTTCCGCAGCATCTTGCAGACCCTGGAAGAAAAAGGCAGCCGCTCCATGCGGGCGGATTTCTTTTTGGATCTCTGGGATGAACATTTCCCCCACGCTGAAGCCGAACGGCAGTTTGCCACCGCCATTGACTGGGGACGCTATGCGGAGCTATTTGAGTATGACGCCTCGGAAGAACGGCTCTACCTGCCGGAGCCAAGCGAGAGCTCCACTGCTCAAAAGCCTGTCGGTCTCAACTCTCGTTCCGACTGAAGCGCATCTGGCTCTGCCTTTTTCAAAGCTGCATCGTAGAGCGGAGGTATGGCGCCAATTCCAGAAAGTCCCAAAATCTACCACATTACCCATGTAGACAACTTGCAAGGGATTTTGACATACCCCCCCGCTTTTAGGCAGGGGATTCTTGTTACTGGTTCTGCGACAGCACTT
>NZ_JANSIH010000443.1:0-14547 GCF_047462075.1 Synechococcus sp. R55.2 | reverse complement strand
AGGACCAGCCGCATGAGCGCTTTGAGTTCCCTGAAGAAGTCCTCCCCCGCGGCAACGCGCTCTAAAGGAAGCTACCCTGGCTGCGTCAGGGATCCGCTCCCGGCGAATCTTGAGTAATCAAAAATCAAAAACTAAAGAGTTCAGGGATCCCTCATGGGATCCCTTTTTGTGTTGGGCGCGAGGTGGCTAGGAAGGGATCCCATCTCGCAAGCGGGCGCGAATGGCTTGCCAGATCTGTTCAACCAACTGGGGCGGGCTGGTTTCTGACCGGATGGGCACCCGCACATCGGCTTGGGCGTAGAACGGCTCTCGCTCTTGCATCAGCTTGTACAGGGCAGCTTGGGGGTCGGGGGTTTGCAGCAGGGGGCGTTGGCCGGGATCCCGCTTGAGCCGCTGCCAAATCAGCTCGGGGGTCGCATCCAGCCAAACGGTGAGGCCATGGTGCAAGTAGCTCCAATTTTTGGGGCGCAACACAATGCCGCCGCCTGTGGCGATCACCAACCGGGTGTAGCTGCTCAACTGGGCCAACACCTGCGTCTCCAGATCCCGGAAGTAGGCTTCCCCATGCTCGGCGAAGATCTGAGCGATGGAAGAACCCCCCACCTGCTCCACCAGACCATCGGTGTCGAAAAATTGAAAGCGCAACTGGGCTGCCAGCTCCGATCCCACGGTGGATTTGCCGCTGCCCATCATCCCAATGAGATAAACATTTACGCCGCGCAGGCGCTCAACTTCCTCGGGGTGGATCATGGGAAAGGTACCTAGATATAGCCATGCTCGGCCAGAAACTCCAGAGAAACGCTGCTCTCGGGGGGCAGCAAGCCCAGTAATTTTTCCACATACTTGCCCAAAATATCCGCCTCTATGTTGACGGGATCCCCAACTTGGAGCTGAGAAAGGTTGGTCTCGCGGTAGGTTTGGGGGATCACAGCCACCTTGAACCAGCAGCCCCCTTGGCGCACCTCAGCAATGGTCAAGCTCACCCCATTCACCGCCACGCTGCCCTTGGGTACGATGTAACGCCCGATCTCTTCAGGAACCTTGAAGCTCAGCTCCCAGGCGTTGCCAGTGGCGGCTTGATCCCACAGTTGCCCCACCCCATCGATATGGCCGCTGACAAAATGCCCCCCTAACTTGTCTCCTACCCGCAGCGCCGGTTCCAGGTTGACTGTGCGCGGGCCGAGGGATCCCTGGCCCCAAGTCGAGCGCCGCAGGGTTTCCGGCGAAACATCGGCCAAAAATCCATCGGGCAGAATCTCCACCACCGTCAGGCAAAGGCCGTCCACCGCCACGCTATCTCCATAGGCCAACTGAGGTTGCAACCGGGGACAGGTAACCCGTAGCTGTGAAGAATTGATCAACTGGGCTGTGCCCAAACTTCGAACCAGACCCGTAAACATTGCTTTGGCTCCTTAGGTTTTGCCGGCTGCCTTTTTGGCTTTCTGTTTTTCTCGCTCTTTGGCTCGTTTTTCGGCAGCGATTCGCTCTTGTCGGGCTTTCTCTTTCTCTTCAGCGATCTTTTCTAGATAGTAGTGATAGTTGCCCTGGTAGGCGACCAACTCTCCGTTGCGAATCTCTACAATCTTGTTGGCCACTTTTGAGATAAAGTAGCGGTCGTGAGAAACAAGGATCACCGTGCCATCGTAATGCTGTAAAGCTTCTTCCAGCATCTCTTTGGCCGGGATATCTAAGTGGTTGGTGGGCTCATCCAAAATCAGTAGGTTGGCCGGCTGAAGTAGCATTTTCGCCAACGCCAAGCGGGCTTTTTCTCCCCCGCTCAAAGCCGCTACTTTCTTAAAAACGGCGTCGCCGCTGAACAAAAAGCGACCCAACAGCGTGCGCACTTCTTCGTTTTTCCAGTCGGGCACTTCGTCATGGATGGTGTCCAAGACGGTTTTGCTCAGATCCAAAGCCTCTGCTTGATTTTGCTCGAAGTAGGCAGGGATCACATTGTGTGCTCCCAATTTCACAGATCCCTCGGTAGGTTGCTCTAGGCCGGTGATAAGACGCAGCAGAGTGGATTTTCCTGCCCCATTGGGCCCCAGAAAGGCGACGCGATCCCCACGCTCGATCAACAGCTCCGCACCCAAAAACAAAATCTTATCTCCATAAATGTGCGTCAAATTCTCGATCTTCACCACCTCGCGACCACTGCGGGGAGCAGGGGGAAAGCGAAACTTGAGGGTACGCACGTCGCCAATGGGCGCTTCGACCCGCTCGATCTTTTCCAGTTGTTTTTCGCGGCTTTTGGCCTGAGTGCTGCGGGTGGCACTGGCCCGGAAGCGATCGATGAAGGTTTGTTGCCTTTCAATTTCCTTTTGCTGACGTTCGTAGGCAGCTTGTTGTGCCTCTCGCCGTTCAGCTTTTTGGAGTAGGTATTGAGAATAGTTACCCAAGTATGTCGTAGAAACTCCTCGCTCCGTCTCCACAATTTGGGTGCAAAGCCGATCCAAAAACTCTCGATCATGAGAAACAATCACCATGGGGATCGTCAAGCTCTTGAGGTAGTTTTCCAGCCACTCAATGGTCTCCAAGTCTAGGTGGTTGGTCGGCTCGTCTAGCAACATCAAATCGGGTTTTTGCAGCAGGATTTTCCCCAGGCTGATGCGCATCTGCCAGCCGCCGCTGAAGGCGCTCACCAACCGATCCCCGTCCTCCGGCTCAAACCCCATTTCCGGCAGGATTTTCTCAATACGCGCCTCCAGTTCATAGCCATGTAAACTCTCAAATTGGCGCTGTAGACGATCTAGACGGCGCAAAAGGGTTTCCAACGTGTCCGCGTCCGCCTGCTCCATCTGTTGGGTGATTTGGGCAATTTCTTGGTGAATGCGGTTTTCCTCTTGAAAGACTGTCCAGAACTCTTCTCGCACCGTTCGGGCGGGATCCACTCCAAATTCTTGGGTGAGATAGGCGATGCGCAGGTTGGCGGGGCGGATCACCTCGCCGCTGGTCGGTTCTTCTTGCCCGCAGATAATCTTGAGCTGGGTGGTCTTTCCGGCCCCGTTTACTCCCACTAGGCCGACGCGATCCCCAGGCTTAACTTCCCAGTTCACATCCTTGAGCACCTCACCGGTGGGATAGATTTTGCTAATGTGTTCCAGTCGCAGCATAATGCTCCTTGGGGATCGGGACCAATTGGAGAAGTGTGGCGTTTTCTTTACATTCTTTACTCGATTTTACGTATTCTTGGGATCCCTGTCCATGGATCCTGAGCAATTTCTGCTTGATTTCTCCCTCTCATTGATCTTGCCGGGATCCACGACAGCGTTTAATATTTCTGGTTTGCCTTCAGAAGTGCCTGCTGAACCCTGTTCGATCTTTTTTCATGTCTTCAGGGCTTGTTTGTCGGTACCCTTAGTATGGACTCTTTTGCCAGAAGCCTTGTGAGGCTTCTCTAAGGCTTAAACGACCTCTAATGCCAGCGGGGAAAAGCCAGTTCCTGAGAGAGATTGAAGTAGCCGGTCGTGATGACAATGAGGAAGGTTGATCGGATAAGTTTTCAGTGTATGGGATGCTTACTTCGTCTCTTGTTTCTGAAATCCCCGGCAACCTATTTTTCTCTTTTGGGCATGTCCTAATGAGCTATCAATCCATTGACATTAGCAGTCAGCCCAGACAAGTTATGGTCTCTTGAGTTGACTTCTTATCTAACATAAAACCTTTGTTGATTTTGACAGGAAAGCCAATGGCGACGGGGATCAACTCAGAAGGACACTACGCCTTGGCTTGATCCTCGAGGGAACGGGGGGATCCCTGAAACAGGGCAGGATGACCTGTTCTGCCTCCCTGAACCGACAGAGGATTTTGTCTGTGGGCAGGCGGCTGTTGGGCCAGAAGCCGCTTCACCTCTGCATTAAGCTGACTTTCGTTGAAGGGCTTGGTCAAGTAGGCGGTTGCCCCCGACCATTTGCCGCGGATGCGGGCCAGCAGACCATCGCGAGCGGTAACCATCAGGATGGGAAGGGACTTAAACTCTTCTAAGCTGCGCACAATGCGGCAAAGCTCTAGACCATCGATCCCCGGCATGGCGATATCCATCAACAACAGGTGGGGCCGATGCTGAAACAACAAAGGAAGCACCTCGGCGGGGTTGCCCGTTGTAATCACCTGATAGTTGGGCAAATACTGCCGTAGGATTTCCTGCATCACCACGCTGTCGTCCACCGCCAAGATGGTTATCGGGTTGTGGCGCTTGGTCTGCAGCAGCTCTTGGGGTGTTTGTAGGCTGACCAAACCTTTTTTCGCCCAGGAGGCAAAGAGATTGGCCACCTCCAGCCGATCCCGGCACAGCTTCTTGGCGATTGCTTCCAGCGACTGGCCATCTTTGGTGAGGGTGTGGAGCTTCTGTCGTTGCTCATCGGTGATGCGATAGCGGTTGACCCGCTCCCAATTGACCACCGGCACCGCCAGCATGGTCGGGATCGCCACCTTCAAATCTGCCCAGCGATCGTGGCGCCGGGCGGCTTCTTGCAGCAGCGGCTCCAACTCAAACCCGCCAATGGGGGCCTCTTGGGCGACCTGCTCCTGCACCTCAAAGTAACAGGTGCCTGCCCGTTCGAATAGGTAGCGGTCGAAATCGGTAAGCAGGTTGAGCCACAGGGCATCTTCCAGCTCCCCCGGCTTGAGCAGGCCCAATTGCGTGATAGCCTCCAGCAGCTCAGGTAAGGAATGGTCTTTCATCAAGCGCTCTTGCACCACCGAGATGGCCCGCTGTGGCCATTCCAAGTTGAGGCGAGGAATAAAGCGGGAGAGTCGTTTCAGCAGGATTTGCGTGTTGAGGGGTTGATCGGCAGAAAAAAGCAGCCTGCCGTGGTAGTAGGTCAACACCCAGGGTTCCGCACCCTCAGAGGGATCCAGTCCCTTGAGGTGAATGTGCAGATATCCAGTGGTAAACCGCCAACCTTGCTGCCTGAGCAGTGGCGCAAGTTCCTCCGAGCCGAACACAAAACGGGACATGCAGCGTTCTCCGGGCCAACTTCTTCAGGCCAAATGAGCAGCGATTCACCTCAGCCACACGCTCAAACCGTCGAAAGGAGAGCTTCAGAGAGCTCACTTATTTTAACAACTGGCTGATCTTAGCTTTCCCGGCCATTCCTTTACAGCAAGGGAATACCGCTTTGCCAACCAGGATATACACCCATGCAATCCCATATGCAGTGCCTTGAAGGATTACCATTGCAAGGCTAGGGTCCGGCTATGGCTCTATCTTTCTAAATTGAGAGCCTGCCGTTGGGCTTGTAGCAATTCTTGGATCCCGGCTTGGGCCATCTCCAACATTTGTAGCAGTTGCGGGCGACTGAAGCAGGCGGCTTCGGCAGTGCCCTGGATCTCGATGAAGGATCCCTGCTCGTTCATAACAATGTTCATGTCCACCTCGGCTTGGCTGTCTTCCACATAGCACAGATCCACAAGTACCTCTCCCTGCACAATTCCTACTGAAAGGGCCGCCACCTGCTGCCGCAGCGGGGATCCCTGGGCCGGATCCAGCGCCCCCTGTTTGTACAGCCAAGTGATGGCGTCGTGCAGAGCCACATAGCCCCCTGTGATCGCGGCGGTGCGCGTTCCGCCATCGGCCTGCAGCACATCGGCATCGACGGTGATGGTACGGGATCCCAGCTTGCGAAAATCCAAGGCGGCGCGCAGACTGCGCCCGATGAGCCGTTGAATCTCGGCAGTACGGCCCGATAGTTTCAACATTTCCCGCGGCTGTCGTTGTTGCGTGGCTCCGGGCAACATGCGGTACTCAGCCGTCAGCCAGCCTTGGCCGGTGTTCTGCAGAAAAGGGGGAACTTCTTCGGCTACACTGGCGGTGCAAAGGACATGGGTATGGCCGAACTTGACCAACACCGAGCCAGGGGCATAGCGGGTAAAGTGGCGCTCAAAAGAAACCGGGCGCAATTGAGCAGCGGTGCGATTATCTGGGCGTTGCCAGCTCATGGACAGTTCAAAAAGGGATCCCTCGCATTGTCAACCATGTCTGCCCAGTGCGGCTCAGGACTTGGAATCTCTGCAGAATATGACTTGGGCAACGGTCTGACTGTGCAACGGATGCGGACGGAATTGATCTGGGAAGGCAAGGATGACAAGTAGGGCAACCGCGCCGGGTATGCCACCTCTAGGCAGAAGAAAGCAAAGCACTTGTGAGCAGCAAAACTCCAGGCGGCCCATCTCAACCCTCAGCCGCCCTGCTGATTCCCTTTCCCTGCTTATCTCGGAGAACCTAAAAAAACGCACCAGTGCATGCTGGCGCAGGAGGGTCAACTTTCACCCATCAAACCTAGACAAGGGCAGGGATCCGAGATCCTCCCAAGGCCTCCACCAATGCCCGCACTTGAGCCACCATGGCCACTTCATCCTGGAGCCGGCTGACAGCTTTGCCCACCCCTACACCTGAAGCGCCGGCAGCAATGGCCAAGCGCACTGTTACCGTCGAGAGGCCGGAAGCGCAGATAACCGGTACCGAGACGACACGGCTAATTTCATAGGCGGCGGCCAGGGTGGGGGCAGCCTTCTCGATCAGGCCCAGGGATCCCCCGTGAACCGGCTCGGCACTGGTGCTGCCCTCGGTTTGGATGAGATCGGCTCCCAGATCCTCCAGTTTCTCGGCCAATTCTGCCTGTTGATTCAGAGGCAGAGTGTGGGGAACGGTTACCGACAAGAGCGTGCGGGGCAGAAGAGAGCGGGTTCGGCGGGTAAGGTCTAGGACTTCCGCTGCGGAGAAGATGCGGCCTGAAGGGTAGAAGCTGTCGTAATTGCCGATCTCGGCCATGTCTGCTCCTGCCTGTACGGCTGCGGCCAACTGCTGCGGCTCCACCGCCGACACACAGATGGGCAGATCGATCTGGGCGCGTACCCGCTGCACCAATTCGGGGCTGGCAGCGATATCCACCCAAGTGGCCCCTCCCTGTTGGGCGGCGCGGGTGATGCTCAGAACCGACTGCAGGTCGAAGTTTTGTAGACCGCTGATGATCTTGAGGGCCCGACGTTGGGCCAGAGCGTCGAAAAGAGCAGCGTGAGAGGCAGTGGTCATAGGCTCGTCAGCTTGTGGAAAGGCAGTCTAAGAGGAGTGAAAACAAATGGCTGCTAAAACTGGGCTTGGGGAAGCCTTTGCTCAGTCTAGAGGGTTTGCCTCAATCCCACAAGGGATCCCTCTTTGTTCATGCTGAGCATCCCAGTCTTTTGAACCTGCCGCAATTCAATACAATAGGGATCCCTTCTTGCAAATGACCATGTACCGCTCCCCTTTCCCCTTCCTAGGCCTGCCTGAGCCGGATCCGGAGATGGCCCAAGCGATTCTCCTGCCCGTCCCCTACGAGGCCACCACCTCCTACGGCAAAGGCACCGCCAAAGGTCCTCAGGCGCTGTTGCAGGCTTCTGCCTATGTGGAGATCTATGACGAGATACGGGATCGCCAGCCGGCTCTCCACCCCGACTTCTCGGAAGAGATCTCCCGCTACTGGACGGCCCCCCCGGTGGAGTTGGAAGGTCTGGGATCTTCCGCCCAGGAGCTGGCTATGGCCGAAATCCAGCGTCGCGCTGCCGAGTGGGTGAGACCGGGGCGGTTCCTGCTTTCCATTGGTGGGGAGCACTCCATCAGCGGGCCCCTGATTGCTGCCCACCTGGCCCATTATCCGGAGCTGCACGTCCTGCAAATCGATGCCCACTGCGACCTGAGAGATAGCTACGAGGGATCCCGCTATTCCCATGCTTCTGCCATGGCCCGCGTGGTGGAGCAAGTGGGCAGCCGCCTCACCCAAGTGGGGATCCGCTCCATCTGCGCCGAAGACCGCCAGACCATTCGCGAGCGCCGTCTGCACACCTTTTTTGCCCACAGCTTGCACACCAAGCCAGCCCAGGAGTGGATCCCAGAGGTGATCGCCACCTTGGGCCCCCAGGTTTACCTGACGGTGGATGTGGATGGGCTGGATCCCGCTGTGGTGCCGGCCACCGGTACCCCCGAACCTGGCGGCTTGGGCTGGTGGGAGACGGTGGAGCTGATTCGGGCACTAGGACAGCAACGGCAAATCATCGGCGCCGATGTGGTCGAGCTGTCGGTCACGGGAGAACGGGAAACCGATCGCCGCAGTGCCTTCACCGTCGCCAAACTGGCCTACCAGATCTTGGCTGCGGCCTTGGGTTAAGCTCGAGAAGAGCTTGGCCGAGGATCCTCTGGTTTGGCTGCTTGCTCTGGAGTGGGAGCCAGTTTACAGACTAGGGTCAGGGTTTGCTGCATGGTAGCAGTTTATCTGTTTTGGATTGGAGGGCGGTGCTTCTCCCCACAGATAGATCTGGGGGCTTCCGCGCCGGGTTTTCTTGGTGAAATCGGTCCATCCCCGTCGTCCTGCTTTGGAACTTCCCACTGGGTTCTGGATCCCGTTGGTGGGCGGGGCACTGGTGCTGCTCCTCTTGGCCACCTGGCTGCAGTGCTTGGTGGTGGTGCCTGCCGGCACACGGGCTGTGGTGTTCAACTCTCTGACGGGGCTGAAGCCGCAACCGCTGGGAGAACGTATGCCTTGAAGCGGTAGCAGACAGTCCGCCGGCTCTGGGTTCTGCGAAAATCTATCCCAAAGCATTGCTGCCAATCGGAACGAGAATGGGGATAGCGATCCCCGGCCCGCTGACCTGACGATGCCCCTTGACGAGCAGCTCATCCACAGCCGCATTCAGGCCATCCGATCCCAGATCCCAGGCCATGTGGAGATCATGGCGGTGAGCAAAGGCTACACTGCCGACCACATCCGCGCCGCCTATCGGGCCGGGATCCGCCACTTTGGGGAGAGTCGAGTGCAAGAAGCCGCCGTCAAACAAGGGCAACTGCAAGATCTGACCGATATCGTCTGGCACTTGATCGGGCATCTGCAGACCAACAAAGTCAAACCGGCCCTCAAGCAATTTGCCTGGATTGACAGCGTCGATAGCTTGCGCCTGGCCAAGCTGATCAACCAAAAAGCCTGGGAGCTGCACCTCACCCCCAAGCTTTGCCTGCAGGTTAAATTGGCTCCGGATCCCAATAAGTTCGGCTGGCTCATCCCCGATCTGTTGCAGAGCCTCCCCGAACTGAACCAACTGCTGCAGGTGCAAATTGTGGGCCTGATGACCATTTTGCCTTTGGGCTTGAGCTCAGAGGCGGCCCTAGAGCTGTTTCGCAAGCTGGCCGAACTGGCCGATTACATCCAGCGCAGTGGCTATGAACATCTGCAGGTGCACACCCTCTCCATGGGTATGTCCGACGATTACCCCCTGGCGGTGGCAGCAGGCTCTAACTTGATCCGACTGGGGCGTGCTTTGTTTGCCGACGCCGAGCAGGAATAGATGTGACCTCTGTGAAGCCGTTAAATTTTTGTGTAAATATTTTGTGTAAAGCCGTGCAACTCCCCAGTCGCCCTGCGGGGCACCTTTGGGGCGAGAGTTCGGCTTGGATAATCAAAAGTGGGGGGATCCCGTCCAGGATTTGCCCTATTGGGGAAATTTTGGGGAAATTTGTAATCATTTGCGTTACTTCCGTTAACGTGGGCTCAATCCAGACGGGGAGCAGAGTTCAATCCTGCCAAACAACGGCTTGGCAAGTGAGATGACATCTTCACTTCTTCTGGGTAAACTCTAGTCGTCGAATCAATGGGGTTTTGTTAACCTACGTTAGCCCCCACCTGCTTCGGCAGCTTCCTGAGCAAACCCTGTCTCAGCCTATTGAAAGACTTTGACCGAGAATAAAAGGACGCCCCCTAGCTTGAGTGAGCCACTCAGGATCCAATCAAGAGCCTGAATCCTACGCTCGCCGTAAACCCATGACCTGTAGTGAGGATGTGCATATGAATGTCAATGGAATCTGGAGCAGGGTAAGAGATTTTGTGGGTCTGAATGATCCCGTGGACGGCCTGGAGGAGTACTCTGAAATGGAAGGGCAGGATGATTACCAACTGCTCTACGAGGGACGCCGTTCCCAACCGGCTGCTCCCCCCGAAGAGGAGGAAGTGAGTACCCTTCCGCGAGGGCGGCGGCAACGGGGAGTGGAAGCGGGGGAGGGCTCTGCCGGTCGAGAAGAGTCGCGGGGCCATCGGCGCAGTCAGCATCGGGATCGCTCAGCAGGGGGCAGTATGGGGAGCAACGTGATTGGATTACCGGGCGTAAACCCACCCACCAGTGAAGTGGTGGTGATGGAGCCGCGCAGCTTCGATGAGATGGCTCAGGTTATCCAGTACCTACGGGAGCGCAAGACGGTGATCATGAACTTGACCCTAATGGATCCCGCTGAGGCGCAGCGCTCTGTGGATTTCGTTGCCGGCGGCACCTACGCCATCGATGGCCACCAAGAGCGCATCGGAGAGAACATTTTTTTGTTCACCCCCAGCACGGTGATGGTTTCCACCCCCAGTAGCCAAGTGGTGCAGCCGCTGCAGCGCCCTTTGCAAAGCCCTACCCCCCTCTGGCCCAGCACCTATGAGCATCTGCAGGCAGTAGGTCAGCACTAGTTGCTATGGAGCGGCCACTGCTGAGTGTTATCGGGGGTGGAGCCATGGGATCCGCCCTGCTGCGGCGTTGGGTAGCTGTGGGAGTTTATCCCGCAGCGCAGGTGGCCTTGCGGGAGCCTGATCTGGATAAGGCTGTGGCCCTGCAGCAGGAGCTGGGTATCCGATTGTTGGCGGATCCATCCCAGGCGGGAGAGTCTGAGATTCTGTTTCTGGCCGTTAAACCGCAGCTCTTCCCGACAGTGGTGGCTGAGATGGGCCGGCTGTCCGCCACAGAGCTGGTGATCTCGATTATGGCCGGGATCCCCTTGCAGCAGTTGCAGCAGGCTTTTCCCAAACAAAAGGTGGTGCGCACGATGCCCAACACGCCGGCGCTGGTGGGGGCGGGCATAACGGCCATCAGCTACGGGCCAGGGGTGACGCCTATGCAGGTGGAGCAGGTGGAGAAGCTGTTTCGCGCGGTGGGCGAGGTGGTGACGGTGGCCGAAAGCCAGATGGATGCGGTGACGGCACTTTCGGGTTCCGGGCCGGGGTATCTGGCGGTGATTCTGGAAGGGCTGATCGACGGAGGGGTACAGGTGGGGCTGCCGCGTCCCATTGCTACCCAGTTGGCCCTGCAGACCTTGGCGGGTACTGCTGCCCTCTTGCAGCAAGAAAATCTGCACCCTGCCGTTCTCAAAGACCGGGTCACCAGTCCAGGGGGGACGACCATTGCCGGGATCCAAGCCTTGGAGCAGGCGGGGGTGCGGGGAGCCCTGATGCAGGCAGTGCGAGCGGCCTACGAGCGCTCTTGCCAGTTACAGGGATCCTAGCGGGCCAGCAGCCCTTGCCACAGGGGGCGGGTGATCCAATTCCATCCCACCTTGAGCTGGTGTTCCAGTGTGGGCAGGCGCACCAAATAGGCAGTTCGCCGGGCCAAATAGCCCAGGGGGCCGGTCAGTGTGAGGCCGCCAAGGGCAGAAAGCACCGCCGTATCCACCCCCAGGCTGAGCATTTCCCCCAGAGAAAAGTAGCGAAAGGGCAAGAGAGGCCGCTCCTGGGTGAGCAAAGCCCACAGGTTCCAGGCGCAATAACCGGCCTGTTGAAAAGCCGCTTGGGCTGTGGCCGGCACCGGCTTGCCCTCCGCATCCACCACCGCTGCTGCATCTCCCAAGGCAAAGATCTCTGGGAAGGTGGGGGTTTGTAGGGTGGACAAAACCTGTAGCCGTCCCCGCTCCGTTTTGGGCAGATCCAAATTGGCAATCACCGCTGCCGGTCGGGTTCCGACAGTCCACAGCACAGCATCCACAAGATCTGTGGCGATCTCCTGGCTCTCCAGTCGCTGGAGCTGCAGACGGAAGGGAGGGGCGCCGTTCTCGCCAAGGGCCTCGATGCCCAAGACCTTGGTTTGCAACTCCACCTGCACCCGCCGTTGGGCCAGCGCCTCTTGGGCCGCCTCCCGGCTGGAGAGAGCAAAGCCGGACAAGATTTGGGATCCCAACTCGATGAGGCGGATCCGTCCCCGCCAGCCCAGCCGATCCGCCAATTTGCAGGCCAATTCCACGCCACTAGCCCCTGCTCCTGCAATGGCCAGAGCCACAGGCTGAGCCGGATCCCGGTCTTCCAACGCCTTCAGGTGGGCGCGCAGCCGCTGAGCATCTGCCAGGGTGCGAAAGGGAAAAGCAAACTCCGCCGCTCCCGGAACGCTCTCCAGAGGGGTTTCTCCCCCCAGCGCCAGCACCAGCGCGTCGTACTCCAAGCTTTGCCCATCTTCCAGCTCCACGCGGCGGGCTTGAGGGTCAATGGCCCGGACGGATCCCCGGCGAAACTGCACCGATCCCGGGGGCAGCAGATCTTGAAAACGGGGGGCCACCTCCCAGTCTTCCATTTCTCCGGTGAGCAGCTCATAAAGCAGGGGGGCAAAGACGAACCGCTCCTGCCGATCGACCAAGGTGATCTGGGGTGGTTCTGGCCAGGGTTGCCGGCTCAGTTCCAAAGCTGTGTACAACCCGCCAAAGCCGCCCCCAAGAATGCAAATGCGATTCATGCTCGGATGGTTCACGTGACGTTATCAGACGTTATCAAAGTTGCGCGAAAGGCCCCGACTTAACAATCACACCCTGCTGATGCAGAAGGGGCAACGAGGGATGGCCCACCTTGGGCTTGAATTGATTTAAACTTTCCCGGCTAGACTTCTCCAGCGTAGTCTTTGTTGCCCCAGCTTTGCCAAGCCGGCACTTCTGACAGGGAAGCCCGTCGCTCGTCCAGCCAAGTTTGGAGAATTACCGCCGCCGACTGCTGATCGATTAAGCCCTTCTGGGCTTTGGCCGGGATCCCCGCCTCGCGCAGATCCCACTCCGCCTGCGCGGTGCTCAGGTATTCATTGACGGTAACAATGGGAAGATCCACGGCCACCTGCAAAGCGCGCACGAACCGCTGGACTTTGCGGGCCTGGGATCCCACCGACCCATCCGCCAGAAGGGGGATCCCCACCACCACCACGGTGGCCTGGCGGCGGCGGATCCACTCCTGCACTTGGGCAATATCCTCTGAGAGGGAACGGCGCTGGATCACCCCTAGGCCAGTAGCCAGCAGCCCCAGCCGGTCGGAGCCGGCCACGCCAATGCGGCGGTTGCCTACATCCAGCCCCAGCGCTGAAAGGGGATCCCTTGTGGCAGAATAGTTCAGGCTTATCGACATCCTTGCTGATCTTTAATGGCTGCCTGGCCCCCTTTGGGGCTTGCAGTTTCCGTTCCCCTATCCTCTCTCGATGACCCTGTTTGGAGCAACACTCGATGACCAGCGCTACCCTGTCTCTCCCGAAGCATGAAGTGAAAGATCTGAACCTCGCCCCCCTGGGCAAGCAACGGATCCAGTGGGCGGCGCGGGAGATGCCGGTGCTGGCCCAGATCCGGGAGCGCTTTGCTCAAGAAAAGCCCTTTGCCGGGCTGCGCTTGGTGGCCTGCTGCCACATTACGACCGAAACGGCCAACCTGGCCCTGGCTCTACAAGCAGGGGGGGCGGATAGCGTTCTCATTGCCAGCAATCCCCTTTCCACCCAAGACGATGTGGCCGCCAGCCTGGTGGCGGACCATGGCATTTCGGTGTTTGCCCTCAAAGGAGAAGATGTGGCCACCTACCGCCGCCATGTCCAGATTGCCCTAGATCACCGCCCCAACCTGATTATCGACGATGGCGGAGATGTGACGGCGGAGCTGGTGCAGCACCGTCAGGAGCAACTGTCGGAGCTCATCGGCACCACGGAAGAGACCACCACTGGCCTGGTGCGCCTTAGGGCCATGCTCAAGGCGGGGGTGCTCAGCTTCCCGGTGATGACCGTCAACGACGCCGAGACCAAACACCTGTTCGACAACCGCTACGGCACCGGCCAATCCACCCTGGACGGGATCCTGCGCTGTACCAACATCCTTCTGGCCGGGAAGACGGTGGTGGTGGCTGGCTACGGCTGGTGCGCCAAGGGAGTGGCCATGCGGGCCCGCGGCATGGGATCCCAGGTGATTGTCACGGAAGTCAACCCGGTGCGGGCTCTGGAGGCGGTGATGGACGGCTTCCGGGTGATGCCGATGGAAGAAGCCGCTGCTCTGGGGGACATCTTCATCACCGTCACCGGCAACAAGCACGTGATTCGCGGCGAGCACTTCGACCGCATGAAGGATGGGGCGATGGTCTGCAACGCCGGCCACTTTGACATTGAAATCGACCTGGTGGCGCTGCAGGAGCGGGCCGTCTCCCGACAGACGGTGCGCCCCTTTGTGGAAGAATACCGTCTGCAGTCGGGCAAGTCAGTGGTGGTGCTGGGGGAAGGCCGCCTGATTAACTTGGCTGCTGCCGAAGGGCACCCCGCCAGCGTCATGGACATGAGCTTTGCCAACCAGGCCCTGGCCTGCGAATACCTGGTGAAAAACCGGGGCCGCTTGGCCCCAGGGCTTCACCCCATTCCTCTCGAGGTGGACGAGGCCATCGCCCGCCTCAAGCTCAAGGCCATGGGGATCCAAATCGACAGCCTCACCCCCGAGCAGATCGAGTACGGCAACACCTGGACTGCCGGGACTTGAGGGTGGGTGCTGGCGCTACGAACCTG
>NZ_JANSIH010000442.1:0-1988 GCF_047462075.1 Synechococcus sp. R55.2 | reverse complement strand
GTTGCCACTAATCGGCAACCGGGGTTGGGAACCGGCCTCGTGAGTCTTGGATGCTCCAGCTCTACTTCAAAGTCCTGCGGGTCTATGAAGCAACTGGGGCAGAGGAAGAGACTAAAATCCTGCCGTCAAGGGGATGGGGCATCAGAAACCCCATCCGCCTATGCGGTGGGGTAGTTCATGATAGCCCAATCTGCCGGCGGGATCCCTATCCGGTAAGATAAAACCAGAAGCAATTCCCAAGCCATGGAGGTTTCCTTGAGGGAGGGATCCACGATGTCTGTTGCTTGGCTGGCTTCGGTTCTGGCGAGGCGGTCTTGGCTGAGCCGTTTCCTGCGGGGGATGGTGCTTTGCGGGCTGATACTCTGCCTGGGGGTTACTCCGCTGGGATCCCCGGCCCAGGCAGAGGACTACACCAAACGAGATCTGCAGGGGGTGAGCTTTGCAGGGCAAGACCTGAGCGGCTGGAAGTTTCTCAAGGCCAACCTGCGCCAAAGCGATCTCAGCCATGTGAAGGCGGCAGGGGCGAACCTGTTCGGGGCCAATCTCAGCAAAGCCAACTTGCGCGGGGCCGACCTGCGGGGGGCCACTTTGGACATGGCCAACTTACAGGGTGCGGATCTGCGAGAAGCGCAACTGCAGGACAGCATGATGTGGCTGGCCCGAGTCGAAGGGATCCAAATTGATGGGGCGGATTTCACCAATGCGTTGATACGGCAAGACGCCCTCTCCATCCTTTGCGAACGGGCCACCGGCGTTAACCCTGTAACCGGTCGGGCCACCCGCGACACTCTTGAATGTGACTGATCCTCACCCCCGGCTCTTCTCCCAGAGGGAGAGGGGAGATAGGCAGCAGAACCCATCGCCTCACTGCCCTCTGGAATCCGGATTTTAGGAGCTGGGAGCGGCTGCCTCAGAACGGGTGGGCTTGCGTTGAAACTGGCTGAGCAGCGAATTCCAGGCCAAGCGGGCCATCGACAACAGCCAATTGCCCTCCAACTCCCTAAACAAGTCCATGTTCAGCTTGAAGGCATAATTGGCCTCTGCCACAATGCGGTCGATGGTGGCTTGATCCAGCCCCAATGCATCCATCTGGGCACGGTAGCGCTGCTTGAACTTGCCCTCGTGGGGGATCTGCTCGAAATCGTAAAAAGCTGTTCCTTCCCCTGGCGGCAAGCCCATGGCCCGGCGGGCGATGTTTTTGAGGATTTGACCGCCCGACAAGTCACCGATGTAGCGGGTATAGGCGTGGGCGATCAGGAGAAGTGGATCTTTTTCCACCACTTCTCGGATGCGGTTGACATAGACCTGGCAGGCAGGGGAGGGCTTGACCACAGCGCGCCAATTGGGGCCGATAAAATAATTCAAGTCCTTCTCCAGGCTGGTCTTGCGCCACAGCTCCGGGTAGTAGAACCGGCCCACCAGCGGGTGCTCTCGCAGTTGGGCAAAGCCCTCTTCCAGAGCACTGTAGACAAAGTAGAAATTGCCCACGTAGCGGCTGTAGGCCCGCTTATCCACCACTCCCTTCAGGAAACACTTGATAAACACCATGTTCTCGGCCATGGTGTGGGACTGCTTGGTGCCCTCCCGCAACTGGGCCGACAAGCTGTGGTCCCGGTTATACAGATCACTTCTTTTATTCTGATTGTTCTGACTTTGACTCACAAAACCCTCCTCGCCAACAAACTGTGCTTCATTAGATCACCCGCAGATCACCCGCAAGCCATCCCGAGGTTCCCCCAGCCTGAGAAGCTTTGTAAACCCATTCCTAACCCCTTCTCATGATTGTTGTTGATGGCTCCGCCACAGCCTGCATCAACAGCGTGCATCTCAAAAGCGACGCAAACCGGCGCCAAGTCCACTCTGTCGACCGGCTGAGCCTGTCAGAGCCACCCCTCCGATCCCCAAGGTTGACCGGAAATCCGAGCTGGAGCAGCGGATGATCCGCAAAAACGGTTAAAGATTAGAATAATCTGCTTGAGTGTGAATGG
>NZ_JANSIH010000441.1:0-14679 GCF_047462075.1 Synechococcus sp. R55.2 | reverse complement strand
TAAAGCTCAGTAAATTCAGCAAAGTTCAGGGTTTTGGGGGTTAGAGGCATGCTCCCTCAGCTCTACCCCCAAACCCGGTCGGTCGGTGGGGAGCAGGCAGCCGTCCTGCAGGATGGCCCCGGCAAAGGGATCGTCGATGAGGTTGAGGTGGCTATCCAAGTCCAGGTAATCCACCAGGGGAGCCAAGTGGGCCGCCGCCGTATTCCCCAGAGCTGTGTTGCTGTAGCAGCCCAACATCACCTGTAGGCCGTGGGCTTTGGCGGTGTGGATCATGCGCCAGGCTTCGCTGAGGCCTCCGCACTTCATCAGCTTAATGTTGATCCCGTGGACGCGATCCACCAGAGGGGGGATATCGCGGCTGTCCATACAGCTCTCATCCACAAAAATGGGCAGCTTCGACTCGTGCCAGAGGGTGATCAGCTTCGCTTCCTGCCCCCTCTCCAAAGGCTGCTCCAGGTAGCTCACCCCTTGCCCCGCCAGCCAGTTGCTCATGCTCAGGGTTTGCTCCACCGTCCAAGCGCCGTTGGCATCCACTGTAATCAGGGATCCCAGCGGGATCACCTCTTGTACAGCAATCAGCATGTTCTGATCCGCCATCAGCCCCGAGTCGCTGCCCAGCTTGATCTTAAAAGCCCGCGCTTGGGTCTGTTCCATCCAGGCCAAGGCGCGCTGGCGGGCCGCCTGCGGGGTGGAGATGCCGATCGTCATCGTCGTGGGCGGAATGCGGGAGCGATCCAGCCCCCACAACTGCCACAGGGGCCTCCCCAGCCGTTTGCCCATCCAATCGTGCAGGGCCATATCCACCGCTGCCCGCGCTGCCGAAGGGATCCCGGCCCGCAGCAGTTCTGCCTCGATTGGCTGTCGCTCCCAGGGGGAATGGCGGCGCAGGATCCCTTTGGCCACCTCCAGACCCATCAGGATGTCGTCCAGAGACTGCTGGCAATCGTCGCTCACCGAAAAAGGGCAAGCCTCTCCCCACCCTTCAACTCCCTCCTCCTCAATTCGCACCCAAGCCAAGGTTGTATCGCTGTGGGTACCTCGGCTGATGGTCAAGGCGTAGCGCTTGTGAACGGTGAAAGGTTCGACGTAGAGCCGCATGGGCATCTCCAGAAGAGGAAGCTTGGAGGGGCAATTGGGCCTGGGCCGCCCCTTTGAGCTTAGCTTGGTTCCCAGCCCAGCCTGCCCCCGTCCCCAAGCCCAGAAAACAAGTTATCCCTTGCCCCGTCCGCCGTCTATGGTGGGATCCAGATCCACCGTTCTCCATACCCTTGCCACCATGAATACCGCCGAACTGCTGGTTCGCTGCCTGGAAAATGAGGGGGTGCAGTACATCTTCGGCGTTCCTGGCGAAGAAAACCTGGAAGTCCTGCAAGCCCTGCGCCGCTCCTCAATTCGCTTTATCACCACCCGCCACGAACAGGGGGCCGCCTTCATGGCCGATGTCTATGGCCGGCTGACGGGCAGAGCGGGGGTGTGTCTCTCCACCTTGGGGCCGGGCGCCACCAACCTGATGACCGGAGTTGCCGATGCCAACCTGGATGGAGCACCCCTAGTGGCCATCACCGGCCAAGTGGGCACCGACCGCATGCACATCGAATCCCATCAATACCTGGATTTGGTGGCCATGTTTGCCCCCGTCACCAAGTGGAATGCCCAGATCGTGCGCCCCAGCATCACCCCGGAGATCGTGCGCAAGGCTTTCAAATTGGCCCAAACCGAGAAGCCCGGGGCCGTCCACATCGACTTGCCGGAAAACATCGCCGCCATGGAAGCCAGCGGCACTCCCTTGAGGAGAGATCGCCTGGACAAAACCTACGCCTCCTATCAAAGCCTGAACGAAGCGGCCTCCCTGATCTCCCGCGCCCGCAACCCCTTGATTTTGGCCGGCAATGGGGCCATTCGCGCCCAAGCCAGCAGCGCCCTCACCGAATTTGCCACCCGCTTGAACATCCCCGTGGTCAACACCTTCATGGGCAAAGGAGTGATCCCCTACACCCACCCCTTGTCCTTGTGGGCCGTTGGCCTACAGCAGCGGGATCTGGTCAGTTGTGGTTTCGACCGCACCGATCTGTTGATCGCCGTCGGCTACGACCTCATCGAGTACTCTCCCAAGAAATGGAACCCCGACGGCACCATCCCCATCGTTCACATCGCCGCCCTGCCGGCTGAAATCGACAGCAGCTACATCCCGCAAGTAGAGGTGGTGGGAGACATTTCCGACTCCCTGATGGAGATCCTGCGCCGCTGCGATCGCACGGGCAAGCCGGATCCCTATGGCATCAGCCTGCGGCAGAACATCGTCCGCGAGTACACCTGCTATGCCCAGGATCAGAGCTACCCGATCAAGCCCCAAAAGCTGATCTACGACCTGCGCCAAGTCCTGGAACCCGAAGACATCGTCATCTCCGATGTCGGCGCCCACAAGATGTGGATGGCCCGCCTCTACCACTGTGACAAACCCAACACCTGTCTCATCTCCAACGGCTTTGCCGCCATGGGCATCGCCATTCCGGGGGCCTTGGCCGCCAAATTGGTGCATCCCGACCGGCGCATCGTGGCCGTAACCGGAGATGGAGGGTTCATGATGAACTGCCAAGAGCTGGAAACTGCCCTCAGGGTGGGCACTCCCTTTGTCACCCTCATCTTCAACGATGGCGGCTATGGGCTGATCGAGTGGAAGCAACACAATCAGTACAACGAGGCTGCTTTCGTCAAGTTCGGCAATCCAGACTTCGTTAAGCTGGCGGAGAGCATGGGCCTCAAGGGCTACCGTGTCGAAAAGGCTGCCGAGCTGATCCCCATCCTGAAGCAGGCCCTCGAGCAGCCGGTGCCCACCCTCATCGACTGCCCTGTCGATTACGGCGAAAATCTTTACTTGACCCAGCGGTCGCAAGCGCTGGTCTGCGAGACTTAGGGGGTGAGGTGGATAGGAATGCGAGATTTGAGCCGAGTTGGGGCATAGTAAGCCCAGGGTTGGCGGCCTCTGGGAAGTCCAGACTTATGTATCTTTACCGTTGACCCTTAGCAGCCAAGTGCAGTGAAATAGAGGCATTGTGGGTGACCCGCCAGCATGAACGATCTTCCTCCCCCTCCTTTTACCTCGCGCCGTGCCGGTGCTGCCAGCAAAGCTCTGGCCATCGCCAACGTCAGCATTACCCCCTTTGGCCGCAAGTTAAAGGAGCTGGGCTTTGCCGACGATAAGCAGATCCAGGACATCCAAAACGCCCTCAAAGCGGATCGAGAGGGCAACAGCAAGGCCCTGGCTCTGGTGGTCAAGGATATCGTGGGCAAAGAGATCACCCCTGACCTGGAGCGGGCTTACAAACGGCAGCAGCTCTTTGAACTGAAAATCATCTACGGGATCCCCTCCCTGGATGTCGACCTGGAGCCGGTGGAGATCTCCGAGATGATTGGGCTGATCGACTCGATCTTGCCCCTCGACATCTGCAACCGCTACAAGTTCTTGCCCATTCGCCGTCGAGACAATCAGGTGACGGTGGCGATGGTCAAGCCAGACAACCTGCAGGCACTGGACGACATTCAACGGCGCTTCCGCATCCAGGGGCTGAAGCTGCAGCGGCGGGTCTTCACCCAGCGGGATTTCGAGACCCTGATCAACCGCTACATGGATGCGCAGGCGGAGCTGCTGGCCATCAAGGGGATCAACGACGCGGCTGCTGCCCAACAGGAAGAAGAGGTGGTGGTCAACACTGCCGAAATCGATCTGGATGCTATTGAGGATGTGGCTGCCGATGAGGCCGGCGAGGGATCCCTGGAGCAGCAGGTCAAATCGGCAGATGATGCCCCGATTATTAAACTGTCCAACCAGATCCTGGTCAAGGCCCTGCAGGACGGGGCGTCTGACATCCACATCGAGCCGCAAGAAGAATACCTGCGCATCCGCTTCCGCAAAGATGGGGTGTTGCGGCAGGCTTTTGAAAACTTTCCCAAGAAGATCGTCCCCGCCCTCACTGCCCGCTTTAAAATCATCTCCAACCTGAATATTGCCGAGCGGCGCATGCCCCAGGATGGGCGGATCCGGCGGGTCTTCAAGGGGCGCAAGGTGGACTTCCGGGTCAGCACCCTGCCCTCCCGCTATGGGGAGAAGATCGTGCTGCGGATCCTGGACAACTCCGCCACCCAACTGGGGCTGGACAAGCTGATCACCGACCCAGAGACCTTGGAAAGCTTCAAGGAGATTGTCAGGCGACCCTTTGGCCTAATCTTGGTGACCGGGCCAACGGGATCCGGGAAAACCACCACCCTCTACTCGGCTCTGGCGGAGGTGAACGATCCGGGCATCAACATCAGCACCGCCGAGGATCCCATTGAATACTCGCTGCCGGGGATCACCCAAGTGCAGGTGATCCGAGAAAAGGGCATGGACTTTGCCATGATCCTGCGCGCCTTCCTGCGGCAAGACCCGGATGTGATCCTGGTGGGGGAAACCCGCGACCACGAGACGGCCAAAACCGCCATCGAGGCTTCCCTTACCGGTCACCTGGTGTTGACCACCCTACACACCAACGATGCCCCCGGTGCCATCGCCCGCCTGACGGAGATGGGGATCGAGCCATTTATGATCTCCAGCTCGTTGCTGGGGGTGTTGGCCCAGCGCTTAATGCGCCGAGTGTGTACGGCCTGTCGGATCCCCTACCACCCCACACCTGAGGAGCTGGCCCGCTACGGCCTTACCCTCAGCGGCGATGGCGAGCAGCTCACCTTTTACAAAGCCAACAAGCTCTCCCCCAAAGAGGTAGAACAGCGCAAGGCCACCGGCAAGCCCATCTGCGAGAACTGCGGGGGCGTGGGCTACAAAGGCCGGATAGGGGTGTACGAATTCATGCGCATGAACGACCGCCTCGCGGATTTGATCAACAAAGAAGCCCCCACTGAGGTGATCAAGGAAGCGGCGGTGGAAAGTGGCATGAAAACCCTGCTGGCCTACAGCTTGATGCTGGTGAAGCAGGGCCTCACCACGCTGGAGGAGGTGGATCGGGTGACCCTTACCGATAAGGGCCTGGAAAGTGAGCTGAAGGCCCGTGCCAAGGCTCTCAGCACCTGCCGCAACTGTGGCGCGGCCTTGCATGTAGACTGGATGGATTGCCCCTATTGCCTGACGCCGAAGTTTTAGGAAGTCGCCTTGGCCCTTGACGGTGTTGGGGTGCCGACTATAACAGTCCTATACAGTTGCCTTTCTGACATGGCTTTGGCCACTAGCTCTTTTGATAGATAGCTCTACTCACCTTTGGAGAACCCAACCCTATGCCCCAACTGATGATCGAAGACCTGATGGAAGCAATCGTCCAAAAGGGCGGTTCCGACATTCATATTTCGGCGGGTTTGCCCCCCTACTTCCGCATCAATGGTCACCTCGAGCCGACAGAGCATGAGCCTCTCTCCGCAGAGGAGGTGCAGCGGCTGATCTTCAGCATGTTGAACAATAACCAGCGCAAGCAGTTGGAGCAAAACTGGGAACTGGACTGCTCCTACGGGGTGCGCGGGATCGGGCGCTTCCGCGTGAACGTCTACCGCGATCGCGGCACCTATGCTTGCGCCATGCGGGCCCTGGCTTCTGAGATCCCCAACATCGACAAGCTGGGCCTGCCGGATGTGTGTAAGGAAGCAGCTCGCCTGCCGCGGGGCTTGGTGCTGGTAACCGGCCCAACGGGATCTGGCAAATCGACTACGCTGGCTTCCATGATCGACATGATCAACCGCGAACGGGCCGAGCACATCCTCACCATCGAGGATCCCATTGAGTATATCTACACCCCCATTCGCAGCATCATCCACCAGCGGCAACTGGGGGAAGACACCAAGAGTTTTGCCAATGCCCTGCGGGCAGCGATGCGGGAGGATCCGGATGTGATCCTGATCGGGGAGATGCGGGATCTGGAGACCATCCAGTTGGCCATTACCGCCGCCGAGACGGGCCACCTCTGCTTTGCCACGGTACACACCAGTTCTGCCGCCCAGACGGTGGATCGCTTGGTGGATGTGTTTCCGCCCGAGCAGCAGCAGCAGATTCGCGTGCAGCTCTCCAACTCCCTCAAGGCCGTCTTCTCCCAAACTCTGGCCCGCCGCCTCAATCCCAAGCCAGGAGAGCCTGGACGGGTGCTGGTGCAGGAAATCATGGTGGTGACGCCGGCCATTGCCAACCTGATTCGGGAGGGCAAAACTGCCCAGATCTACTCGGCTATCCAGACGGGGGGCAAGCAGGGCATGAAAACGCTGGAGCAAGATCTGGCTAACCTTTACCTACAGGGCAAGATCGACTTCGATACGGCCATGTCTAAGACCTCTCGCCCCGAGGAGTTGCAACGGCTTTTGGGCAACGTTACCGGGCCCTCGCCAGCCGCGGCTGCCCAGCAACAGCGGCCAGCAGCAGTTGCCACCCGTCGCTAAACCTCGTTGCCACCAGGCAGTGCTGGGATCCCCGGGTGAGGGTTCATTGCCGATCTCTAGCCGCTGACTTGATTTGTGGCTAAGCTCTAGCTGAGAGATTGTTGATCTGCCCAAGGTTTGGGCTGACTTCTCTTTTGCACCTGCGAAACATTTAAAGCCATTTCGTTATTTAGAGCGATCTAGCCGGGGGTACAGCCATGCCGCGCTACAAGGTTCGGGGGTTAAAGGCCGGTCAGCCGGTACGCCTGACGGTGGTGGCCAACAGCTTGACCGAAGTTCGTGCACGGCTGCGCCGAGACGGGATTTTTGCCAAACAGGAAGACATTCAGGAGGAGAAACCCTTCTTTTCCTTGGATACGTCTTTCGATTTCTCAATGCTGGGATCCATCGACATTCGCGACAAGGCAGTGTTCTCCCGGCAATTTGCTGCCTTGATCAACGCCGGCGTGTCGATGGTGCGCTCTCTTACCATCATGGAGGAGCAAACCGGCAACCCCAAACTCAAAAAGTACCTGAGGGCTATCCGAGCGGAGGTGGAGGCGGGGAAAAACCTCTCCGACTCCATCCGCCCTTATCCCGACGCCTTCGACGGCCTCTACTGCAGCATGGTGCAGGCGGGGGAGGTGGGCGGCGTGCTGGACGAAGTGCTCAACCGCCTGGCCAAGCTGCTGGAGGACATGGATCGCCTGCAGAAGCAGATCAAATCAGCCATGACCTACCCGGTGGTGGTGACGATCTTGGCTGTCTTGATTTTCTTGGGCATGGTGCTGTTCATCTTGCCCACGTTTGAGAGCATCTACAACGACTTGGGTGGGGAGCTGCCCGCCTTTACCCAGTTTTTCATCAACATCAGCAAGTTCCTGCGCACGCCCCAGTACAGCTTGGGGCTGGTGGGCTTTCTAGGGGCCGTCTATTTTGCTTTCCGGCGCTTTTACCGCACCCCTGCCGGCAAGGAGACCATCGACGCGCTGGCCCTCAAGCTCCCTCTCTTCGGGGATCTGATCCAGAAGTCGGCGGTGGCTCGCTTCTGCCGCACCTTTGGCGCTCTCACCCGCTCCGGGGTGCCGGTGCTGACTTCCTTGGAAATTGTGCGCGACACCTCCGGCAACCAGGTGGTGGCCAACGCCATTGACGCCGCCCGCCAATCCATCTCAGAGGGAGGGCAGATTGCCCCTGCTCTGGGCAAGGCCAAGGTCTTCCCAGTCATGGCCATTCAGATGATCAGCGTGGGGGAAGAGACAGGGGAGCTGGACGCGATGCTGATGAAGACGGCGGATTTCTACGAGCTGGAGGTGGAGGAGGCGGTACGCGCCCTCACCAGCCTGCTGGAGCCGTTGATGATCGTGATCCTGGGCGGTATGGTGGGCTGCATTATCGTGGCCATGTACCTGCCCATGTTCAACGTGTTCGAGTTGGTGAAGTAGTGGATTGGGCTGACCCTTGAACCCCCAGGGCGGCCAGGGCACAGGGTAGGAGCAACAAAGGAAAGGGATCCCATGCTGAGGCGATGGTTAGCGGCCCTGGTGCTGTTGTTGGGGGTGGGGCTGGCAGTTTTGCTTTCCGAACAGCCGACGGGATCCCTGGCGGGACGGGTGGAGCTGCCGGCAGAGGCTCCGCCTGGGGATGTGCAGGTCATTGCAGCCGGCCCGGTCACGCGCAGCGCCAGCTTGGCCTCAGATGGCGAATATCGCTTGGATCGATTGCCTGTTGGGGAATACCAGGTGACGGTGCAGGGATCCGGCCTGGAAACGGTGGGCAGCCAGGGATCCGTTCTGGTGCGGGAGGGGGCAACGGTTCGGATCCCCACCTTGCGCCCTCAGCTTGTCCCCCCCGGTCTCTATCTCTACAGCACCAGCCAGGTGTTTACGACCGCAGAACCGGCGCGGCTGCAGTGGCGGGCCACCAGCCTGGGCTCGGTGCAGCTCAGCCTCTATCGCTTTTCCCTGACAGAGCTGCAGGGATCCCCTCTCTTGCGGGATTTGGCGGATGCTGGCTATGGCTCCCTGAATCTGGCTCTGTATCCCACCCTGCGGCGGGAGCTTGTGCGCAGTTGGCAGCAGCCGGTGCCACGACGAGCGGGAGAGGGGTGGACAGCCCAAACCTTGGAGCTGGGGATCCTGCCGCCGGGGGCCTACTGGGTGGAGGCGGAGGGCCGGGAGCCGCTGAATGCGGCTGCACCCTTGCCCCGTTTCGACCATTGGTTTTTGGTGAGCGATCTCGGCCTCATCCAGAAGCAGGATGCCAGCCAGTTGGTGGTGCAGGCGGTGCACCTGCGGGAGCTGCGTCCCCTGGCCGGGATCCAGATCCAAGTTTTCGGGGAGTGGGGGGATCCCTTGACGGCCACCACCGATGCAGAGGGGCTAGCCCGCTTTGGCCTGCCGGCGAGAGAGGGTTCTTCCCTGGTGGTCTATGGCCGCAGTGCCGACAACACCCTGCAGGCTTTGTCCCGCAGCTACGCCTATGGCTGGAACCAGCCCCACCGGATCTACGCCTACACGGATCGTCCCCTCTACCGCCCTGGCCAAACCGTCTATTTCCGCGCCCTGGTGCGAGAGCAAACCCGCCTCACGCCGCCCCCGGTAGGACAAGCAGTGCAACTGACCCTTACGGCCCCCAACGGGGATGTGTTGAGCGAACAAACCCTGGCCACCAATGCTTTTGGCAGTGTCTATGGGGAGTTTCAACTGCCGGAAGAGGCGCCCCTGGGCAGCTACGGCCTGGAGTGGCAGGTGTCAGGGCCGCAGGGATCCAGCGGCGAATACACCTCTTTTCAGGTGGAAGCCTACCGCAAGCCGGAGTTTGAGGTGGCGGTGGTGCCCGACCGACCTTGGCTGGTGCGGGGGGGATCCCTGAAGGTGCAGGTGGAGGCCGAGTATCTTTTCGGCGCGCCGGTGGCCGCTGCCCAGCTCCGCTACCGAGTTTACAGCAGCCCCGACTGGAGCCTGCGCTATGGGCTGTTGCCCCGTTCTGCCGAGGAAGACTATTTCGCCGACGACCTGGGAGAGGAGCAGGGCTACTACGGCGGCTACGGCCAGTTGGTGGCGGAAGGGGAAGGGGTGACGGATGCCCAAGGGCGGGCGGAGTTTCGCCTGGATCGCCTGCTGCAGGATCTCAACTGGGAAGAAGACAGCTACTGGGGCCCCCAAGAGGTGCAGCAGTTGCGCATCGAGGTGGAGGTGACCGACATCAGCCGTCGCACCGTGACCGGAACGGCGAGGGCCTGGGTCACGGCTGGCGAATTTGCCCTCTTTGCCGAGGCCGACCGCCACCTGCCCGCTCCGGGGGATACCCTCACCTACCGGCTGCAAGCCCGCGATTACGATGGCCGCCCCGTCAGCGCCACCGGAGAGCTGAGCCTGGAGCGCTGGCGCTGGGATCCCAAGAGCAGCACCTACCAACGGCAAGGTACCCTGCTGCGGCAGCCTTTTCAGATCGTCAACGGGGAGGGCAGCCTCACCCTCAGCTTGCCCGCCGACCTGGAGCCGGGAGACTACCGGGTGCGGTTGACGGCATGGGATCCCCGCCGTCAAAGTGCTCCGCACCGCTGGCGCGAACGGGTGCAGGAGGTGGACTATCTCTGGGTGGTGGAGCCGGGCAGCCCCCTACAAAGTTGGGGATCCCTGCCCAGCCTGGAAGTGGTGGCGGATCGGCAGATCTACCAGGTGGGGGAAGAGGCCCAGATCCTGATAGTCTCGCCGCTGCCGGATGTGGCGGTGCTGGTGGGCATTGAGGGATCCCGGCTGCACCAGGTGCAGGTGCTGCGTCTCCAGGGGCATACGGCCACGCTGCGGCTGCCCATCCGCGGCGACTATCGTCCCAATCTCTACGTCACTGCCACTGCCATCGGCCCAGAGCGGCGGCTGTACCGAAGCGAGGCCCTGCTGCGGGTCTCCCCCTTGGATCGCTTTTTGCAGGTGGAGCTGCAAACCGATAAACCCACCTATCGACCGGGCGAGACCGCCCAAATCCAAATCCGCACCCGCGATGCCCAAGGGCAGCCGGTGAGCGCCGAGGTGGGCCTAGGGATTGTGGACAATGCCCTCTACCTATTGCGACCCGACTTCACCCCGGATATTCGCCGCTTCTTCTATGGGCGCCAGTACAACCAAGTTACCACCACTACCTCTTTCCCTCAGCAATATCCCGGCGGTGCTGACAAGCTGGCCGGCCAAGTGCGGGAGGACTTTCGCGATACCGCCGCCTGGTTCCCGGATCTGGTCACCAATGCCGATGGCCTGGCTCAGGTGCAGGTGCGCTGGCCCGACAACCTGACCACCTGGCGCTTGACCGCCCGCGCTGCCACTGCCGACACCCAGGTGGGATCCGCTCTTGCCACAGTCTCGGTTAGCAAAGACCTGTTGGTGCGCTTGGCCGCTCCCCGCTTTTTCCGGGTGGGGGATCAGCTCACCTTGGCGGCCATTGTGCAAAACCGCACGGGTCAAGCCCAAGCGGTGGAGGTGCGGCTGGAAGTTCCTGTTCCTGCCGGTGGGATCTTGAAATTGCAAGGCCCGGAACGACAACGCCTCACCGTGCCGGCCCAAGGAGCGGGGCGGGTGGAATGGCCTCTCCAGGTTCTGGGGGCCGGAGATACCTCTCTGCGGGTCTGGGCGGAAGGGAATGGGCTGAAAGATGCGTTGCAACTGCGGATCCCCAGCCAGCCCTTTGGGGCGGCGCATCGCTTCTCCCAAGTGGGCCAACTGGGAACCCCGTCTGGCTTGCGTGAAGGGGAGTCTGGCAGTCTGGAGTTGCCGCTGGATTGGCCCGCCACCTGGGTGCCGGGATCCCGGCAGCTTCACCTGGAACTGGCCGCTAGCCCGGCAGCAACCCTGCTGGAGCCGCTGGATTACCTGGTGGAGTTCCCCTACGGCTGCACCGAGCAAACCCTGAGTCGCTTCTTGCCCGCCCTAGCCGTCGCCCAAGTCAGCGAGCAGTTGGGCTTGAACCTGCGCTGTTGCTCCGCAACGCCGACGCGACCGCAAACCCTGGAGCGGCTGCCTCGAGTGCTTCGATCCGGCTTGCAGCGACTGGAGGGATCCCAGAACTACGATGGGGGCTGGGGCTGGTGGGCCCATGACCGGAGCAACCCCTATCTGACCGGATACATCCTGCAGGGATATCATCTTGCCCAAGCTGCTGGCTATGCCCTCAAAGAGTGGCGGGTGCGGCAGGCCTTGGACTATCTGGCCGCTCAACTGGCCCAGCCACAAGCCCTCTCCCCGGATCTGCAGGCTTTTGTCGCCTACAGCCTGGCCCTCTGGGATCCCGCCTTGGTGACTGCCGACCTGCCGCCGCCGGAGCGGCTCTCCACCTTTGGCCTGGCCTACCATGGCCTGGCTGCCCTGCAACTGGGCCAGAGGGATCTTGCCCAGGCAGCCCTGGATGAGGTTCTGGAGCGGCGGCAACAGGATCCCCAAGGGCGCTGGTTTATCCCGGCTGCTCCAACTCGTGCGACCCAAGAGCGCTCCACCTACGACGACATGGAGGTGGCCGGCCCCCTACTGCAATTGGCCGTTCGGCTGCAGGATGACCGGGCTGCCCAGATTGCCGAGGCCCTTCTCCAGCAGCGGCAAAACAACCGCTGGCGCACCACCAAAGCCACCGCTGATGCTCTCCTCGGCCTGTCCGCCTACTACCAGGCCCAGCAGCAGCAGCTTCCCAGCCCCGGCGAGGTGCGGGTGTTGGATGGGACAACCGGATCCCTTCTCGGTCGCTGGCAGGCCGGCGCTGGGGATCCCCGCTATGGGCTGGATTGGGCTGACGCAGAAGTGGGGAACCTGAGCAGCCTGCGCCTGGAAAAGTCCGGCCCCGGCCCCCTTTACTACAGCTTGAGGGGAGAAGCCTTCGTCCCCAACCCTCTGCCCTCTCAAGCCCAAGGCTTTGCGGTGAGCCGCAGCTACTTCCGCCTACAGCCCCAGCCCCAACCCAACGGGGAGATCCGCTACCGAGAGCAGCCGCTGCGCCCTGGCGACACAGTAAGGGCCGGAGAAATCCTCCTGGCCCGGTTGACGGTGGAAGCCGAGCGGGACAGCCACTACGTGGTGGTCGAGGATCCCCTGCCCAGCGGCGCCGAGATCACCTCCCAGGATCCGCGAGAGTTCACCGGCTTGGCCCCAGACTACTGGTGGGACTGGTTTTGGACCCGCCAAGAGAATCGGGATGACCGCGTGGCCTTTTTCAGCACCGAGCTCAAGCAGGGTCGCCATGAGTTTGTCTATCTCTTCCGTCCGGAGATCCCCGGCCAATTCCAGGTGGCTCCTGCCTTGGCAGAAGAAATGTACGACCCCAGCCGCTATGGCCGCAGCGCCGCTTACTCCCTCGAAGTTCTCCCTTGAATGTCTCGAACCTGCCCACTTGGCCAGAAACAAAGTAACCAGTTGCGTCAGTGTGGCCCAAGGGCTGACGCAATGAGCAGCTGCGCATGGCTGGGCCGCCCCCAAAGCACCTGCTCCTGCTTGTAAACGACCATGCCGGGCGGGGATCCCTTGGGTTTGAACACCAGTTTCGGGCGAGTGTAGACTACCGGCACCTGTTCGCTGAGGCGACCGCGGCTGAAATGGGCCGCCAAATCAGCAGCCGCCTGCAGATCTTCGCTTTCTGCTACAGCGCCGGGGGGCAAGCGCAGCAGCACATGACTGCCGGGGATCTCCTGGGCATGAAACCACCAATCGTGTTCCTGGGCCACGCGAAAGGTGAGCTGGTCATTTTGCAGGTTGTTGCGCCCCACCCAAATGGAGAAGCCACTGGGGCTGGTAAAGCGGTGGGGGTTGAAGGTTGCCGGTGAGGCATGTTTTGAGCTCGCCCGCAGAGACTCTGTCCCGCTGTTGCGAGTGGGACTCTCCAAGTAGCGCTGTTCAATCAGCTCGGTCTCAATTTCCTTGAGGGTGGTCAAGTCTTGGGGATCCCGATAGGTTTCCAGCTGTTGTAGAGACGCTTCCACCTGCTCGAGGTAGAGGATCTCTTGGCCAAGCGCCTCTTGTAGGGGCCGGATAGCATCCTGGGCCCGTTTTTGTTTGCGGTGCTTGCGGTAGTAGGCTTGGGCATTGAGAATGGCATTTTTTTCGGGGTCGAGAGGGATCTTGACCGTCTGGCCGCTGGCAAAATCCGGCAGCTCGATGTGATGCAACCCTGGCCGCCAGAGGTGGAGGTGGGCCATCAACAAGTCGGCAGCCTGCTTGGAGGCTTCCGCTTGGGTGGAGTCGGCCAGCATTGCCTCAAATTGCTCTCGCCGCTGATAGAGCTTTTTCAGCAGGGTGGATACCCTTTGCAGCAGACGGTGGCGCTCTCGCTCAAACTGTTCGCGGTTAAGCTGAGCCTGGTAGTAGCCTTCCAGAAGTTGGTGCAGATTGAGTCGAGAAGGTTGTTGCAGGGACTCCGTCCCGCTAACGGGAACGGCACCGCTTGCCCAGCCGAGAACGGTGTATCCCTGGGGAGTGGGAGCTGGGTCAAACTGGCCTGTTTCCAGACGGGTTAACCAGTCTTGCCACCTGGCAAACAGCGCCTGCCAATCCTGGGCAGAGAGGTGATCGGTGGGGGTTTGCGGCGGGATCCCAGCCTGATGACACATCGCTTCCACCAAGTGCCGACTGAGGCCGCGATAACAGCGCAACAGCCGTTGGCCGATGGGGCCGGGGATCAGGGCAACGCGCTCTTGCCAGCAGGAGAAGGGCTCGGATCGCTGCGGGATCGGATCGGTTAGGGCCGGGGGGGCTTCATAGGGCAGGCCCGGCTGCACTGGACGGATTCGCGATTGGCGCTCGCTTACCCCATGGCCACTGGCCAAGATCATGCCCGCCTCGTCCACCAAAATGGCATTGCTGTGCTTGCCCATCACCTCCAGGTAGAGATGGCGATAAGGGGGATCCCCAGGCCGAGGAGCAAAGCGCAAGTCAATCACCCGTTCCCAATCCTCCAGCAGAGCCAGCTCCGTCAGAGCCAAACCCTTCAGGTGCCGTTGGAGGAACTGGCTAAATTGAAAGCCATCCGGCTCTTTGGGAGGAGGCTGACAGAGGTGGAGACGGGCCGCCTGAGGATGCCAGCACAACAGCAAGCAGGGGCGGGCAGTGAGGGTGCGCAAGCCAATGACCACCGTCCACAGATCGGTCTGTTGGATCCATTCCACGCGGGCAGGCAACACTGGATCCCGACCTGTCTTAGCCTGGGTTAGATCGGCGAGCACAGCACGCAGGGTGGTTAAATCAACCGGCTGCATCCCTGTTGCTGATACATTTACGCTGAACACTGCTGAACATCACTGTTCAACTATGCAGCGAT
>NZ_JANSIH010000440.1:0-2028 GCF_047462075.1 Synechococcus sp. R55.2 | reverse complement strand
CGACGATGTCGAACCATCCTCGCTCCTGACGCACGCGCCCTACCGCTATGGTCATAGGACGATATCTCCAGAACAATGACGACAAATAAAGTGCAATACAGCAGCGCCTGCAACATTTCTAAGCAGCACTGTCCTTCCATCTTACGAAAAATCAATAAGTTGCAACACAGCCTCAGGAAGAAGCGCTGCCTCAGCTCATCCGGCGCAGGGATCCCTTGTGTTTTAGGATGGGAAGGGTTTTGGCTGAGGGCAACTGAGCCGGGATCCGTTCACGGCGGCGGAGCGGAGCCCACAACAACAGGGAGGGCATCGTGGTTCAAGCCAAGATTTTGTTCGCAGCGGCAGAGGCAGCACCTTTGGCCAAGGTGGGGGGCATGGCGGATGTGGTGGGATCCCTGCCTGTCGTTTTGCGCAAGCTGGGTCAGGATGTCCGCATCATCATGCCTCTGTATGGCTTTCTCTGGGACAAGTTCGGCCAGGAACCGGGGCAATACCCCCGCTCGAAAGATCCCATCTGGTCTAAACAGGTCATGGGTCAGGTGGCCGATATTTACGAAAGCGTTTTGCCCGGCACCGATGTGCCCCTCTACTTGGTCAGCCACTACTGCTTTGCTCCCCACCGCATCTACTACGGCGAGGACGAGTTCTGGCGCTTCACCTTTTTTGCCAACGCCGTAGCCGAATTTGCCTGGACTTACTACCCCTGGAAACCCAACATCATCCACTGCCACGATTGGCACACCGGCATGATCCCGGCCTGGATGCACCAAGCTCCCGATATTGGCACGGTGTTCACCATCCACAACCTGGCCTACCAAGGGCCCTGGCGCTGGCAACTGGAGCGCATGACCTGGCTGCCCTGGTATTTTTCTGCCCACAACACCATGGCTGCCGGGATCCTCTACGCCGACCAAGTGAACACCGTCTCGCCCACCTATGCGATGGAAATTCGCACCCCTCTGCATGGGGAAGGACTGCAGGACTTGTTGGCCTGGAAAGGGGAACGGTTGCGAGGAATTTTGAATGGGATCGACATCGATAGGTTTGATCCCCGCACCGACCCAGACCTAGAGGCCAATTTCAGCATCGATGATCTCAGCGGGCGGGCGACCAACAAAGCCACGCTACAGGCCAAGTTGGGCTTGACCGTTAACCCAGATACCTTCCTGATGGGCATGGTGGCCCGTTTGGTCGAGCAAAAAGGGATCGACTTGCTCATCCAAGCCTTGGATCGCTTTTTGGCCTACAGCGACGCGCAATTTGTTTTGCTGGGAGGCAGCGGCGAAGCCTACTACGAAGGGCGGATCCGGGAGATGGCCGAGCGGCACCCGGGCAAAATGGCCTACCAAAAAGGCTACCAACCCAAGCTGGCCCAGTTGATCTACGGGGGGGCAGATGCGTTTTTGATGCCCAGCCGCTTTGAACCTTGTGGCATCAGCCAAATGATCGCCATGCGCTATGGGTGTGTGCCCATCGTCCGCCGCACGGGGGGGCTGGTGGATACGGTCAGCCACCACATCCCCAGCAAGGGGATCGGCACCGGCTACTGCTTTGACCGCTACGAAGCCCTGGACTTTTACACCTGTCTGGCGCGGGCTTGGGAAGCCTTCCAGCACAAAGAAACCTGGCAAGCGCTGCAGAAGCGGGGCATGGCCAGCGATTTCAGTTGGCACCGCTCAGCGCTGGAATACCTGCGCATGTATGAGCTGATTCTCAACCTACCGCTGCTGCCGGAAAAGCCTCCAGAGCCACCCAACTCGCCCAGCTCCTCTCCGCCCAAGCTCAAGAAGCCCATCTCCTCCCAGCCTCGCTCCAAAGGGATCCCTGAGCTGCAGCAAAGACCCGAGGAGTAGGGTAAAGTGGAACGGGTCAAGAGAGGTTTTGGGGGTTACCCGCACATGATTGGACGACGTCCCGCTGTTGCTTCCCAAGGCTGTCGCCAGGACGCCATCGCACAGGGGCTCAGCCTTCTGCGCCGTTCTTGGGCGCGGTTGGTTTTCGGCGTACTGCTCGGCCTTGTCCTGGGCA
>NZ_JANSIH010000439.1:0-14832 GCF_047462075.1 Synechococcus sp. R55.2 | reverse complement strand
ACCACCAGGTGGCGGGCCGATTGGTTCCCTACAAACGGGTGGATCTGGCAATTGCCGCCTGTGAACGGCTGGGTCGTCGTCTGCTGATTGTGGGAGAAGGGCCGGAGCTCCCTCGGCTCAAGCGATTGGCGGGGCCGCAGGTGGAGTTTTTGCCCCATCAACCGCAAGCCCGTCTGCAGGAGCTGTTGGCCCATTGCCGGGTGCTGCTGTTCCCGTGGGAGGAGGATTTCGGCCTGGTGCCGGTGGAGGTGCAAGCCTGTGGTCGTCCTGTGGTTGCCCTCAACCGGGGAGGTGTCCGGGAGACGGTCATCCACGGCCAAACCGGCATCCTCATCCCCGAAGCCAGTGTGGAAGCGTTGGTGGAAGGGCTGCGCCAGGCAGATCGACAGGACTGGGATCCCCGGCGGATTCGGGCCCATGCTCTGCAATTTGCCCCGGAGCGATTTCACGCCCAATTGGGATCCCTGCTGCGCTGGGCTTGGCCTCGTTTTCAAGCCGGAGAACGGTTGGATCCCCGAGAATGGAGCGCTCAGTAGGGCCGCCGCTGCACAAAAGTCGGCAACTCAATCCGGTTGCGACTGCCCGTTTCCCCTCCTGCCCGTGAAGCGGCCAAAGCGGAGCGTTTCAGGAGCCTTTCTGTCCGTTGGCGCCAGCCGAGCGGGGCACTTTCTTCCCGCTCGTCCAGGGTGAGCGGCGGGATCCCTGTGGTGGGTGTTCTCCAAGTGGTGGGTCGGCTGTTGGGTGCCGCCGGGGAAGGAGCAGACTCGTCAGCCGCGGCAGGAATCCGTTCCTGGGCCCGATGATTCGACCTGGGCTCGACAACCGCTGGCTGAGGGGAAGCGGAGGCCGACTGACGCAGTGTGGCCAGTTGCTCTTCCAGTTCTTGATTGCGCTGCTGCAGCAGGGCCACTTCCTTTTCTTGGGTTTGCGCGTAGGCGTGGGCCTGCACACACTCGGTTTTCAAAGCCATCACCTGCTGCTGCAACTTCTCGATTTGCTTTTGGCTGACCAGATGATGGGCCTCGGCCAGTTCTCGCCCCCGCCGGGCTTCTTCCAGGCTTTCTTGGGTGCTCTGCACCTGCTGCTGAACTTCCTGCCACTGGGCAAGGGTGGGACGCTGGGCCAACTCTTGGATAAGCTGATCCCGCTCGGCTCGCAAAGCACCAAGCTCGCGAGTCAAAGCCTGCACCTGCTCCTCCAAGACCAGGATTCGCTGCGCCTGCGAGGACTCTGTCTCCCTGAGGTGGGCGGCCTGGGCTGCTTCCGCTTCCAGCTTGGCAATCTGTTGGGCTTGCTCGGCCTGCTGCCGCTGACTCTGCTGCAGCTCTTCCAGCAAGGTGGCCCGCTCGGCCTTGGCAAAAGAGGCTTGTTGGCGCAGATGATCCAACTCCGCTTGCAAGTGTGCCCATTGCTCTGGGGTAGGGCGCTCTTCCAATTCGCGAATACGTTGCCGGGCGGTGTTCAGGTCAGCTTCCATGTGTGCCTTTTCGGTTTCCAGATGGGTCTTCAAACGTTGCCATTCGGCTTCGGCTTGGCGGTGGGCAGCCTCTAGCTCTGCCCGTAGGGTTTCCAGTTCTTGGGCAGAAGGTCGAGCGGCCAACTCTTGGACTTGCGCTTGCAGTTGCGCTTTTTCCTCTTCTAGCTCTTGTATGCGGAGCTGCAATTGGGCTTGCAAAAGCTGTACCTGCGGCAGCTTGACGGCGTATTCTCCCAACTGGTTGGCCTGCTGTTTCAGTTCCAGGAGCTCCTGCTGCAGTTGGTAAAATCGGGCCGGATCGACGCGCCGCTGCAATTCCGCCTTGAGGGTTTCAATTTCCGCCTGGCTAGTTTGCAACTGCTGCTGCAGAATGTGGTAGTGCTCCAGCGTTGGACGGCGCTCCATTTCCCACAGGAGATTCTGCAGTTCTTCGATGTGCTGTTGCTGAAGCTGAAAAGCCTCTAGGGTAGGGCGCTGGGCCAGCTGCGCTTTCTCTTCTTGACAGGCTTGCAGAGCGTGATCCCGTTCTTGAATCTGTGCCTGCGCTTCCAGCAGTTGACGTTCCAGGCGATGGGTACACTCAATCTGCTGCAGCGACAGCGCTTCCGATTCTGCCAGGGATCGCTCTAAGTTGCGCACACGCGCCCGCAAAGCTTTTAGCTCTTCTTCCCCTTCCATATCCAGGCTGCTCGACAGGTTATGGGCCTTACTGTAGCAGATGGTTTGGGCAAAAATCCAGCTTGCCACTATATGTGGCGTGAATTTTTAGTTTTTCTCGAAAAGGACGCTAAGCCTGTTATCCCCACCCTCTATACTGAGAAGGTGAGTTTTCAGATTGAACCCTGTGATGAAGCTGGGATCCAAATCCTGGGGATGGGCGCTGGGCCTGCTGGGCGTGGCCTTGGTCGGTTGTGGTGCCGATGCGCTGACGGCCAGTACTCCGCCGCCGCCTTTGATCACCAGCAGCGATATCCCTTCTGTGGTACATCGGAACGGCTTTTTGGAGCTGGGGGTTTCGGTATCGGTGCCGGGCCGGATCCCGGCGGAGCTGGCGTTTCAGGTGTCGTGGTCGGGGATTGAGGTTCAGACGCTCTCGGCAGCGCAGGTGAATTGTGTGTCGGGAGAGGTGTCTTGTACAACCCGCTTCCGCATTCGCCCTCCCCTGAGCTTGGTGCCCGGCTCCTACCTGCTCAGCTTGCGGGTCTTCGACCGGTTGGGCCAAAGCGCTGTGGTGACCGGGACGGTGCTGCTCAGGGATCCCTGAGGTCGCCCTATCCTTGCCCAGCCTTGACGGAAGCGGTGCGGTTCCGGCTCGCATAAGCGTTGCGTAGCAACATAGGGTGTCGCAGGCGTAGCACTTTTGCCCGGATTTTGAAAGGGATCAGCGGGGGGGAAACACTTTTTGGCGAACGTCGTCGGCGAAAGCTTCCACCGCTTCTCGGATTGCCTGCCTCAAGTTGGTATAGGGCTTGGCAAAAGGGGGAATCCGCTCGCTCAGCCCCAGCAGATCGTGGGTGACCAAAATCTGACCATCGCAAGCCGGCCCGGCCCCAATGCCCAAGGTTGGGATCCCCACTTGGGCCGAGATTTGGGCAGCCAATTCCGCCGGCATGTGCTCCAGAACCAGGGCAAATGCCCCTGCTTGTTCCAGGCTGAGGGCCTCTTGTCGCAGACGCTCCGCCTCCGGAGTGGTTTTTCCCTGCTGGCGATAGCCCCCCAGTTGATGTTTGGCCTGCGGAGTGAGGCCGATGTGACCCAAAACCGGGATCCCTCGCTGCACCAGAAAGGCCACCGTTTCCACCATGTCGGGGTAGCCCCCCTCCAGCTTGACTCCGTTGACTCCTGCCTCCTTCATCAACCGCCCTGCTGAGAGGAGAGCTTGTTCTTTGTGGACTTGATAAGTCAAGAAGGGCAAGTCAGCCACCAAAAAGGCCCGTTCTACCCCGCGGCGCACGGCCTGGGCATGGTGGAGCATCTGTTCCAGCGTCAGGGGCAGGGTGCTGGCATACCCCAAGTTGGTCATGGCCAAGCTGTCGCCCACCAGGATCAAGTCGATCCCAGCCTGATCCAAAATCTGAGCGGTGGCGTAGTCGGCAGCCGTGAGGGCCACCAAAGGTTGACCCGCCTGCTTGGCCTGGCGAAAGTGGTGAATGGATAAAGCAGCCATATCTCCATGATCTCATCTGGGCGTTCCCGCCAGCGGTGCGGAGCACTTTCCCATCAACCGCATCCCGTGGGGGAAGCAAGCTTGGCTTTGAGGCTGGGAAGAAGCAGGAGACTCGGTTTGCCGTTAAGATGGTAAAGCCCCACAGCTGACTGGAAGGGTGACAGAGTGGTTGATTGTGACGCTCTCGAAAAGCGTTGTGACTGCAAGGTCACCGTGGGTTCGAATCCCACCCCTTCCGTTACCATGTAATCCGATAACGTACCGGCTATCGGACAGAGATGGGCTGTACTTGGAGGTGATGCTTAATGGGTCGAAGCTTTCGCCCAATCCCTTCAGGTCAGCGGTGCAGTTCCCCTGCCTTGGGCACAGCACTTTTGACACTTTTGAAGAATTGAAGGGGGCCACCCCTCAAGCGTGGACGGGTTTCTCAGCCTTTCTTCTAGAGTCTTATGTTCACCGCTCCTGCTCTCTCTGCCCAACTGCATCCGCTCATTCAGGGCTTATCTGAGGCAATCCTGAACGTTTGGGGATCTACCCTCACCCTAGCCCCCTATCCTCTGCCTGAAGATCTGGGCTACGTGGAAGGCCGCCTAGAGGGTGAGAAATTGCAAATTGAAAACCGCTGCTACCAAGGGGATCCCTTTCGCAAACTGCACCTGGAGCTGGCCCAGGCCGGGCAAAGCCTGGACATTCTCCATTGCGTTATGTTTCCGCAGCCGCAGTACCCGCTGCCGCTGTTCGGTTGCGACATTGTGGTCGGTCGCGGACAGGTGAGCGCCGCCATTGTCGATCTCTCGCCGGTGACCCCCAGCTTGCCCGATCTCTATATCCAAGAGCTGGAAGCGTTGGGATCCCATCTGGCCCCTTTCCAGCATCGGCGCCGGTTGCCGGAGTGGGGCACGATTTTTTCTCCCTACTGCCTGTTCGTCCGTCCTGCCGACGAAGCAGAGGCCGACCGCTTTTTGCACTTTGCCCGCCGTTACTTGGAAATTCACTGTCGGTTGGCGCAACAGATTCCCCCGCAGACGGATCCCGACCAAATTTTGGCCCACTACCAGGGGCAGCAGCGCTATTGCAGCCAGCAACAGCAGAACGACCGCACCCGCCGCGTTTTGGAAAAAGCCTTCGGTCCCGCCTGGGCAGAGCGCTACATGAACACCGTCCTTTTCGATTTGCCTCCCAGTCCTGTGCAGATCTAGACGGGATCCCCTTGCAGCCGCTGCTGGATGCTCAAGGCCAATTTTTGCCCCAGGAACTCCGGCATGGCTGGAGTTGAATCCGGCCCCAGCAAGTAGAAAATAAAGCGCGTCTGCTTGCGGCGGAGCATCAAGTTGAGGTTAACAACGGTCAAATCCTCCTGCGCAAGAACCGTCATCACCCGGTAGAACGCGCCCGGCTGGTTGTCCACATCCACCAGAAGTGTGGGCAAATGAAACACCGGGTCAAAATAAAAAGAAACCTGCACGTCTTTTAGTCCGGCCTTGAGATCAAACTCCAGCGCCAAGGTTTCATGAACGCGAAACACACCCGCCAGGCATTCGTGAATAGCCCGTTCTAGGCTGAGCTTGGTTTGGGAAGAAAGGCTGTGGCCATCGCGGGAGACAATGGTGCGGATAAACACCAGGTGCGGTGAGTAGATCTGCCCATAGAGATGAATGCCATGCACCGAGAGATTAAAAGCGGTGAACACCCCAAACAGATCGCTGAGCAGGGAAGGTCGATTACGGTAGGCCAGACAAACCACCGTCTTGCGACCTTCGTCCTGCACCTGTACCACCGCCTTGCGGGTTTGGTAGAGGGCGTAGGCCAAGCGCAGATTTTGGGCCTGCACCTCGCTGCTGACAAACTGGCTGTAAAAAGGCGGAAAGCTCTGGTTAAAACGCCGCATCAGAGCGGATCGCGTCAGCGGGACGGAGTCCTTGCGGGTGCTGACTTTGAGCGGCTGAAGATCTTCATGGGCAGCCCTCTTCCGCGCTTCCCGATCCCCGGCAACTCCTAGAGAAGCCACCTTGGGCTGGGGAGTGCCCTGCTGTGCTGATTGCTCATCAGTTGACATCGACCTCGCCACCTGCGTTGCTCCTTCTCCATCGTTGCTCAGTACGCCCCAGCCAAACCTCATTTATCCGCAAAATCACTGAGGCTCGAAACGAATGTCGACGCTGTATCCAATTCTTGTCCAATGCTTTTCAGTTCAATTTATCTCATAGGGCTAAGCTGGGCATCTGAGGAGCCAGTGGGGGCATCCCCCAATTGGGGGGATCCTTCCCTTCTTCGCTGCTGAACCGACGCTGTGAGCCTTTCAATCCCAGAATAGCCAGAATAAGCCTAAACTATGAATTGAGCAGAGCGCTGCAATTTTTGATATAAAGTGCCGCATTGAGTGCTGGCCGGCTGGGTGACATGAAGCGCTATCTTGTTGGCCATCACTTTGGTTTTTCCCTAGGTTTGTGAAGGGATCCCTGTGAGCAGAACTGTTGCCAATCCCACTCCGTTTTCGCCCGCACAAGCGCTGGACCCCGCTGGTGCTTGGTGGGATCTCAGTCTCATCGCCTCCCCTGCCCAAGAAGACCTGATCTTTTGGCGGCTGGAGAGTTTTGGCTGTCGGGGCATGACCAGCCAAGCCTATGGCGAAGATCAGATTTGCATTCACGCCTATTTGCCTTGGCCTCACGTCAGCCTCCTGGATTTGGCAGCCCTCTCCCTGCGCCTGCAGCAAGATGCCCTCATTGCCGGTCAGCGGGTTCCGAAGCTGCGCTGGGAACGCATAGAGGCGGAAGATTGGAGCAGCAGTTGGAAGCAGCACTGGCAGCCCCAATGGGTCGGGGACAAGTTGCTCATTTGTCCGGCCTGGCTGGATCCGCCCCCTCACCCCGGTCGGCACCTGTTGCGGCTGGATCCCGGTATGGCCTTCGGCACGGGCACTCACCCCACCACTCAGCTCTGTCTGGAGTCGCTGGAGATGCGCCTGGAGGGCGGCGGGGGTGCCGAGGGAGTGACTGTGGCCGATGTGGGCTGTGGATCCGGGATTCTGTCGTTGGCGGCGGCCCTGTTGGGGGTGAAGCGGGTGTTTGCGGTGGACATCGACCCCCTGGCGGTGCAAGCCACGATGCACAACCGCGATCTCAACGGCCTGACGGATCGCATTGTGGTGGCTCAGGGCAGCCTGGAGCAGATTCCCGAAATGGTGGATGGGCTGGTGTGCAACATCCTGGCAGATGTGATCCTGGATATGATCCCGGAGTTTCGGCTGGTGGTGAAGGAGGGGGGATGGCTGATCCTCAGCGGCATCCTCATCGAGCAGGCCAAGTTGGTGGCGGAGATGCTGGAGGCCAACGAATGGGTGGTGGCAGCCCTCTGGCGACGGGGGGAATGGTGTTGTCTGAACGCACGCATGACCTGAGCGCTTTGCCCCGATTGGCGATTGACCCGGCGCAGCGGGATCCGAGTGGTGTTCTCCATTTAACCGGCCCGCAACAGCACTACTTGCAGCGGGTGCGCCGCCTCAGGCCGGGGGATCCCTTTTTGGTTCTGGATGGCTCAGGCAAGCTGTGGGCGGCCCATTGGCAGGCTCAGGGATCCCAAATTGTGGGCGAGGTGGAGACGCTGCCGCGGGAATTGCCCGTTTTTTTGCATCTGGGCTTGGCGGTGGTCAAAGGGCAGGGGTTTGACGAGGTGCTCCGCCAGGTTACCGAGCTGGGGGTGGCGCGAATTACCCCCCTGCTGACAGAGCGCACGGTGTTGGAACCGGGATCTGGGCGGCAGGAACGCTGGCAAAAAATTGTGCGGGAGGCCGCAGAACAATGTGAGCGGTTGCGCTGGCCTCAGGTCGATCCCCCCACCCCTTGGACAAGTTGGCTGGCGGAGCTGCAAGCCGTTCGCGCTACTCGGACGGAGTCCTTCTGGTGGGGTATAGCCGTGGCTCGGCACAAAGCGCCCCCGCTGGTGCAAGCCCTGCCAAAGCTCAGGGATCCCGTCTTGGCCATAGCCATTGGCCCAGAAGGGGGCTGGACCGTTGCCGAACGTCGGCAAGCTGAGGAATATGGGGGGGTGTGCGTCTCCCTTGGCCCTACCATCTTGCGAGCCACCACCGCCGCTGTTGTTGCCACCAGCCAAATTGCTGCCACCTACTCCTTTCGCGCCACTCGGACGGAGTCCTTTTTGGACTGGAGCTTGGATTCAGAGCCCTTGGGCTTCGTTAGCGACGGGGAGCGCTGTCGCCGATAATCGATAATGAAGCCGTTCACGTGAGCGGGACGGAGTCCTTTACAGCAGGCCGTGGTTTCGGGCGCGGCCAAGGCCACCCTAGCGAGGGAGAACGGGAATGGAGACGATCCAGGCGGTGCGAGGCACCCGAGACATTTTGCCGCAGGAGGTGCGGCTCTGGCAGCAGGTGGAAGCCAGCGCCCGAGAGATCCTGGGACGGGCCAACTACCAAGAAATTCGCACCCCCATCCTGGAGTTGACGGAGCTCTTTGCCCGCAGCATTGGCAGTGCCACCGACGTGGTGGGCAAGGAGATGTACTCCTTCAGCACCCGTGGCGAGCAAGAGGTGAGCCTGCGCCCAGAGAACACAGCAGGTGTGGTGCGGGCCTACATCCAGCACGGGCTGCAAACGGCTGGAGATGTGCAACGCCTCTGGTATTGTGGGCCGATGTTTCGCTATGAGCGTCCCCAGGCGGGGCGGCAACGCCAGTTCCACCAGTTGGGGGTAGAGCTGCTGGGCAGCCGGGATCCCCGCGCCGATGCGGAAGTCATCGCCTTGGCCTGGGAGCTGTTGCAAGCGGTGGGGGCGGAGAACCTGAGCTTGCGGCTCAATTCCCTGGGGGATCTGCAGGATCGGCGGGCCTATCGCCAGGCCCTGGTGGACTACCTCACTCCCTTGCGGGAGAAGCTGGATCCCGACTCCCAAGAGCGCCTCACCCGCAACCCGCTGCGCATTCTAGACAGCAAGGATCCCCGCACCCGCGAGATTGCCGAGGGGGCCCCCAAGCTGCCGGATTACCTCGGCCCAGAATCGCGGGCTTTCTTCGAGCAGGTGCAAGCTCACCTGCAGATGTTGGATATTCCCTACCAGTTGGATCCCTACTTGGTGCGGGGCCTGGACTACTACACCGACACCGCCTTTGAGATCGTCTCACCTGACTTGGGATCCCAGAGTACCGTCTGTGGGGGTGGTCGCTACGACGGCTTGGTGGAAGAGCTGGGCGGACCTTCTACCCCAGCGGTGGGCTGGGCCATCGGCATGGAGCGGCTGGTGCTGCTGTTGCAAAAGAAACAAGGGGAGGCTCCGCCAACATCGGTCGAGGTTTACGTGATCTCCCGTGGGGCGAAGGCTGAGGCCCAATCCCTCCGGATCGCTCAAGCGCTGCGCCGAGCCGGTTTCTGCACCGAGCTGGATCTGAGCGGCAGCGCCTTTGGCAAGCAGTTCAAACGGGCCAGCCGCAGCGGCGCAACTTGGGCTGTTACGCTGGGGGATGCAGAAGCTGTGGCCGGAGAGGTACAGCTTAAGCACCTGCCTACAGGGCAACAGCAAACCCTTTTGCAAGCCGATCTGGTTAAGTATCTGGCATACCATTCGGGTCAGCAGTGCGGAGCACCTAAGGTGATGGAGCCATGTTGAATTTTTGGGTTCGGCGCGACGGCCAAGAAGACTGGCAGCCGGTACCAGCCGAGGGCGCAGTTCTGGAAGAAGATACCTACACCATTGTTGCCCGTTCGCCTCAGCCCCACTTCACCATCACGGTGGAAGTCCGGCAGCGTCCTCTGTCGTCGCAGAATCAGGGCCCTGACACCGCCCCGACTCCCCCACAAGTCCAAACCCGTTCTGTGCGCACCAACGATGAAGGGATCGGCATTATTTTGCCCGCCAGCCACCTCACCCCTGGGTTTTGGGAATTGCACTGTCGAGATGCCGACTTGATCGCAGAACTGTTCGGCGAAACCGAGTTAAACAATTGTCTCCGTTTTCAGGTTGTGCCTGCCCCCGCGCCTCTGGAGCCGGAACGGGGGATCCCTGCGCCCGTGGAGGCCGGGTTTGAGCCCCCCCAGAAAAAAGAGGCCGCCATCCCGGCGGAGCTGTTTTCCCTGATGCACAGCGAATTGGAGGGATCCCCGGATGAGGTGCTGGTGTTGACGGGGCGGATCGGCTGCAGCGGCGAGCTGCGGGTACGGGTTTGGCAGGAAGGCGAGGAGAGCACGGTTTTCGAGGGGCAACGGCTAATTCAATTTCCCGCTGAAGCCCGAACGGCGGTGTTCAGCATTCCCATCACCCTGCCAAGCCGCGTTTGGACCCGTCCTTTGCGGGGGGAACTGGCCCTCACTCCCTCTTCCTGGCGGGATGCAGACCGGCCTTCCCAGCCCTTGACGATTCCGTTTTCCGTCCGCTGTCGAGACCTTCGCGTCAGCGTTGCGGAGCAACAAGGCGGAGAGCTGCCTCCCGCCTCCCCTCCGCGTCAGTATTGGGGAGCAACAAACATCCCACTGGCCCGGTTGCGGGAAGACCCCCCCTTAACCTTGCTGTCTCCCGAACGCACCCTGCAAAAGCTGTTGCGCATCTGGCAACACAGCGCCCCCATTTCCGTCAGCGTTGCCGAGCAACAGCGAGAGGAGGACTCAGCTTCGCCCGTTCAGCCCGCCGAGACCCAAGCCCTCCGCTCCTTCCCGGAAAAGGATCCCCTGCCATCTGCGCCCAACCCCTCCGCTCAGCCCCTACCCGAAGCAGAGACGGCAGAGTTGCCATCGCCCATCTCCTCCCCTTCCCCACCACCCCAAGCTGAGGCCATCTTGCCAACGCAAGCGGCAGCCGGGATCCCGAGTAGCCCTGTAGCTCCCTCTGAAAACTCGCTGCTGCCCCCCGCTCCGCCTGGGGTTTGTCCAACTCCCCAACTGGTGGTGCCCGAGCAACTCCGAGCCGGAGACAATTTCGATGTGGTGTTGCGCTTGCCCCCCACGACCAACCCTGCTGCAGGCCATCAAGCCCCTTTTTGGATCAAGTTTTGGGTGAAGCACGGGCGCACTCGCTCTTTGGTGGATGGCCCCCGTTGGTTGCTGGACTTCTCCCGTGACGAGCAGGGGCAGTGGCAAGCCCTCACCCGCATGACCATCCCTCCCGGAGTCCCTGAGCTGATCTTTGAAGCTTGGGCCGTCAGCCCGGATCGTCAGCAGCAGAGTGACCGAGTTACAGAGCGCCGCTCCATACTGCCTTGAAGCCTGGCTCAGTCGCTGTCTTGGACGGAGCGCACCATCAGCACTGGGCAGCCGATGTGCACCCGCACATAGTCGGAGATGGAACGCCCCAGCAGCCGATCCAAATCGGGAATGCTGCGGGCAATGGTAGGTCGGCGGTCAGGGGATCCCATCACCAGCAGATCGGCGTTGCTCTCGGCGGCTAAGCGGACAATTTCTGTGCCCGGATCCCCGACGGCAGTTAACACTTGGTGGCCGATTTGCCGGTTTTTGAGGGTATCGATTGCCCGATCTAGAGCCTCATCTCTGCCTGGGTTGTCGGCATCCAACTGCACAGAGGCCAGGAAGATCTGGGCCCCTTGAATGCCGGAGATCAAGTCAAGGGCAGTGGCAAAGGCAGCTTGAGCAGCGGGGGAGCTGTTCAGGGCCACCATGACACGGCTGGGATATTTGATGTAGGCGTCGTCTTTCACCAACAGCATGGGGCAGGAGGCAAGCTGAAACACATATTGGCTCACCGAGTTCTGCAAAATGGCCAGGATGCGGTTGCGTCCCCGGGATCCCATGACAATTAAGGGATTGGGCATAGACTCGGCCACCTGCAGCACCACCACTTTGGGATCCCCTTCCACCAGTTGGGTGCCAATGGTTACACCGGGCCGAGCTGGAAAACTTTGCAGGGTTTTGGCCAGCAGCTCCTGCCCCCGTTGCCAGGCAGCCCGCATCTCTTCGGCAGACGTTTGGGAAGGCACCGCATGCAGCAACGTAACATTGCACTGGGCAAAGGCCGGCAAAGACAAGAGGGTATGCACCATCTGCTCGGTGGGGCCGCTGCCGTCGATAGCGGCAATGAGGTTCTCAAATCGAGGCATGGGATCCGTTCTCCTGGCCAACAGTTGCCAAGACTCATCCTAGATCTGCCCCTGCGGATCCCTGTTACCGTAGGGGATATCCTGCAACATTTTGTTTGGTTTCAGTAACTTAGCCACACATAGCCGGTAAAGCCGCCGCCGGCATTGGTGTTGCGGCCGGTCAAGAATTGAAACCCTCCCAAGCCCAGCGTTAACCCTCCCTCCAGCCGCCAGTTGAGCTGGCCCGAAAGCTTGAGGTTGTCGTAGTCGGGATCCTGAACGGCCAAATCCCCGAACAACAAAGGCGCGCCGTTGCCCAACGTAAAATCCCCATCCAGGGCCAGGATGGCCTGCAGCTCAGGAGTCAGGTCTGCCCCGAAGGTCAGGTTGGCCTTGACCCGATCCCCGGGATAGCCCAAGTAATCTCGGAACGTGAGGCAGGAGTCGAAAAAGGCGGGCAGGGATCCCAACTGGGTATTGGCCGCCACCCCAACTTTGAGATCGTAGCCGAAAACACCGTACCCCAAGGGCAGGGGGATGTCTCGGGTGGCGTATCCCGGCGGGATCAAGGCCGTCAATTGGGCCGAAAGGAAGGGATCCCCGTTTCCCCAAGTATGACGTAGGCCCAGCTCCAGATCCCGTAGGCCCTGGTTGCGCTGGGTGATGGTATCGGCTCCGCTGGCAAAGCGGTTTTCCAGGAAAACATAGCTGGTGTTGAGATTGAGGGTGAGCTGATCGCTGAGGCCCGTCTCCGCAAAGAGGTTGAGGCGGGTTTCCCCATATTCTGAGAGAGCAGGCCCCAGTTGCCCCCCCTGGTCAAAGCGGGTGCGAGGCCGATAGACCTCCGGCTGCAGCGAAAAAAAAGTCTTGCCGGCACCGCGGGGAAAACCGCATCCTGCCCAGGCCGGCAGCTCCGGCGGCATTGCACTAACCACTAGACTCGCCAGCAGGCTTGCCCTTAGAAATCTCAGCTTCTCCATGGCAGGGATCCCGGCAGTTTCAGGGGGATTGTATCCCCAGGATCAAGCTCTGGGCCAAGATCCGGGACAAAACCGGCTTTGGAACGACTGCTAACTATGAGGTGGCAGCCGGTAGGCCCACCTGTGCCCGGAATTGGCGAGCGGCGGTCAGCGCTCCGAAGGGATCCCCCTTATACAGGCCGTAGTGCATCAAGGACAGGTGCCGCAGCCCCAGTTGAGACACTTCCTGCAGCCACTCCGGCTGGCTCATGAGCTGAAAGTCTGTATGGACAGTGTCGGCCCGTCCGCCACTGGGGTGCTTGTCTTTGATGGAGGGCTCGTAGTGGGCCAACATCAGGTTGGAGTGGATAGGGGAAAACAGGCGGCAACAGAGGCGGATTTGCTCTGGGTTGCCGGGATCCGGGCCGTTCAGCTCTGGGTTAAACTCCCCTGGCCGCCGCTGGCGCATGGACTGGAAGGCGATCCCGTCCATTTGGCTCATGGTCTCGGCAAAGGGCTCCACCATGCTGCGGCCTGCCCCCTGGGAAGGGTCGTCAAAGGTGGCAATCCAGCCCCCCCAGCACAGGGCCACTTCGGCCTCTGGCAGCCGCTCTTTGATGGCCTGTCGGGCTTTGAGGACATTGCGCATCAGGGCTTGGTAGTAGGGAGCAGTGTCGGCGTTGTAGGTATCTGCTGGGATCCGCCAATAGGAAAACTCCGTGGCCAGGCTCCAATAGGTAGGGCGGCCTTGGGGGTTGGCTTGAGCGATATAGCCGGCCAATTCGGCTACATCCTGGACAAACTGCTTGGAGATGTGGTAATCGCCGCAGGGGCGGTGGGTGTCGTCTTCCCAGGTGATGATGTGGAGGGTATAGCCCCGCTCAAACCACTGCCGCAAAAGCCCGGCCTGGTGCCAGTTGCGCCAAAAGGAGAGATCCCCCTGGCGGTGATCAAAGCTGTTCAGCCAGCCGCTCAGGAAATGGGGATCCCACCCCTGCGCCACTGCCGCCACCTGCGGATCCGACTCGATTTCCCAGAGGAAGCGACCGGGATCCTCGCCAATGCCCACCTGCCAGCGGGCCAGCAGCTCTGACAAGTTCATGCTTCCCGTCTCGGCATTTTCCGGGCTGCGACTCCCCTGCTGACTCAAAAACTCCTGGCCACAGCCGGCAACCCCATAGGCAGCCAGCAGCGCTCCGCCCGCTTGCAGCACCTGTCGCCGCTGCCAGGATCGTCTCCTTTTCATCTCCTCTCCTCCTGCGGTTCCTCTTGGTGTTGGCGAGCCCACAGCTGCACTTGGGGGGAGCTATAAACCTCCCTGAAGCCCGGCAGCCCCTCAAAATTGAGCTCAGGCCAAAATTGCAGGATGCGATCGGCGCTCCGCAAGGGATCCGCCAGCCCCGCTACCAAGAGGTAGTCCACCCTTTCCTGGGGATGCTGAAGGGCCAGGGCAAACTCGTACTGGTGAGGAGTAAGGAAAGAGCGGGGATCCCTTGCCCAAAAGATAGCCTCAAAGTGGATGTCGTCGTCCACCAGCACTTTTCGCCCGGGCAACAGGTGGCGATAGAGATACTGCCCAACCTGGCGCTTTTCCTGCCGCAGCCTCCGCCAGTCTTCTAGGGCTTGCCCAGCAGAGGTTACTTCATACAGGTTTTGGGCAGCTTCCAACTCGCCACTAAGGGGCACTACCCCTGCCACCAGCCGCTCCCAGAGATCCCGCTCCTCGGCCACCAGGGGCATGAGGAAACCCGGCTCTTGGCTCACCCCATAACCGGCAGTGAGGCAGTTCAACCCCAAGAGGGCAGTGATCAACAGGCGCTTAGCCCAGCCGGGGCCGGCTCCGCGACACAAGTAGGCGCCCATCAGCAAAGGCAGCGGCACCCAGAAAAGGCCAAAGCGGCTCAGCTCCCGCAAAAACAGCCCCTGCCCTAGAGAAGCCAGCAGGATGACCAGCGGCATCCCCCAGACCAGAGCCCATACCCAGCGACCCGGGCCTCGGCCCAGCAGGGATCCCAGCCCCAACAGCAGATAGGCAGGGGCCAGCACCGCCAGCCATTTCCCAGCCTCCAGCACCCCCCGCCAGCCACCCGCCTGCTGCAAGTCTTCCCGCAATTGCGGCAGCCGCAGACCGCTGCCCACCTGGTAGGTGAAAGCCCAGGGATCCCCTGCCGACAGCCAGTTCACATACAGCCA
>NZ_JANSIH010000438.1:0-2055 GCF_047462075.1 Synechococcus sp. R55.2 | reverse complement strand
AGGGAAGCGACTGAGATACTGAGCGACTTGTCCAGACCCATTCCGGAGTTTCCATTAATTCCACTTCCCCGAAGGGAAGCGACGTCGGGCTGCCGGCTTAGCTGGCAAACCTACCAAACGTTTCCATTAATTCCACTTCCCCGAAGGGAAGCGACTGGCGCAGTGATCGATGAAGCCATCAAACTCTACGAGTTTCCATTAATTCCACTTCCCCGAAGGGAAGCGACCTGGCTGCACGTGGGGGATGCGGATGGCGTGGATAAGTTTCCATTAATTCCACTTCCCCGAAGGGAAGCGACGTTGAACTTTCGCCGCCCACTGGCAGAGATCATCAGTGTTTCCATTAATTCCACTTCCCCGAAGGGAAGCGACTACTTATGAATGCTCTACTATGTGTCTTGGATTGGTTGTTTCCATTAATTCCACTTCCCCGAAGGGAAGCGACTGCCCAAGTCTATAAGCTGAAGTTTGTCGCAAGCGGTGTTTCCATTAATTCCACTTCCCCGAAGGGAAGCGACAACCCACCTGGATCCCCCACCGGCCCACCTAACTGCGTTTCCATTAATTCCACTTCCCCGAAGGGAAGCGACGCGCTTACTCCACCACAACCGGAAAATAGATCTATCGTTTCCATTAATTCCACTTCCCCGAAGGGAAGCGACAACTTTCGCAGGGAAGCAGCACGCAGTTTGCTAGTGGTTTCCATTAATTCCACTTCCCCGAAGGGAAGCGACATGGGCTAACTTGCCTGTTGTGAACTCAGACTTCTACAGTTTCCATTAATTCCACTTCCCCGAAGGGAAGCGACTTGACGAGATCTACGAAGAGTTTTTTTGGGACTATGTTTCCATTAATTCCACTTCCCCGAAGGGAAGCGACCGGCGTCATCGAGCAGATCTGATCTTTTACCCTGATTGTTTCCATTAATTCCACTTCCCCGAAGGGAAGCGACTTAACTTTTACAGTTCCACTATAGCCGATTACATTCGTGTTTCCATTAATTCCACTTCCCCGAAGGGAAGCGACTGGTTACTCCAGAAAGTCTGGGTTCTTTTGGATACTAGTTTCCATTAATTCCACTTCCCCGAAGGGAAGCGACCCAACCAACAGCTAGAGAAAACCATCCTGAAAGCCCAGGTTTCCATTAATTCCACTTCCCCGAAGGGAAGCGACGCGAGTAGTGCTGATGCCACTACCCGGGGCTGAACTGGTTTCCATTAATTCCACTTCCCCGAAGGGAAGCGACTGCTGGTAGTGGCCCAGCGTGGGGCTGAGTTTGAGGTGTTTCCATTAATTCCACTTCCCCGAAGGGAAGCGACTTAAGCAAAGCAAGTCTTTCTTCAGTAAATACAATCGTTTCCATTAATTCCACTTCCCCGAAGGGAAGCGACTGCGTATTCATGGGAATACGCAAGGTTTATTTGGTAGTTTCCATTAATTCCACTTCCCCGAAGGGAAGCGACCTTGCTGGAGCTAAGTGATCGGGCTGAGGAAAGCGAGTTTCCATTAATTCCACTTCCCCGAAGGGAAGCGACATCAGCTAGATGCTTTGTTTTTCTTGCGTTGTGAGTTGTTTCCATTAATTCCACTTCCCCGAAGGGAAGCGACCCTAATTTGACTGGCGAGAGCATATGCACGAAACAGTTTCCATTAATTCCACTTCCCCGAAGGGAAGCGACCAGTGACCTACGCAGTCACCATCCACACACAGGAAGTTTCCATTAATTCCACTTCCCCGAAGGGAAGCGACTAGCGCGGCAAGTGAAAAAGGGGCCTATGACTGTGTAGTTTCCATTAATTCCACTTCCCCGAAGGGAAGCGACCAATCAAGATGGCTTCTTACCCAAGTGTTATGTCAATGTTTCCATTAATTCCACTTCCCCGAAGGGAAGCGACTACTGGCCTGACCCTGAACTGCTGGAGAGGAAGTGGGAGTTTCCATTAATTCCACTTCCCCGAAGGGAAGCGACAACGTACCAGAAGAAGTGTACAAGGAAGTTTGGATTGTTTCCATTAATTCCACTTCCCCGAAGGGAAGCGACTACTATATTACTA
>NZ_JANSIH010000437.1:0-15287 GCF_047462075.1 Synechococcus sp. R55.2 | reverse complement strand
GGGGCTGCCGTAAACCAGCCTAGAGGTCCGTGGTTGGCTTGCCAACTGCAGGGCTACCGTTCGCGCCAGCGGGCCGGAGGCCTTAAGCCCGCCCCGTACTGCGAAGCAGTCAGGGTCGGGTAGTTTACATGAAGCTTACAGCCGGGATCCCCATGGGAGATATGGGATCCGGTTTGATCAAAATTGTAAAGTTTTGTGCGCAATCTGCCGGGGCGAGCAATCACCACCCTGGTTCTGCCAGCGCAAGATTTTATAGTGTTGATCCCTACCTTTTCCCCGCAAGGGGAAGATGGTGAATGGGGTGACAGGCTGGGAACTGTCCTAGCGACACCTGGGGAGAGAGGCTGGGTTTAATAGACTGTAAACGTAATTTACGGTACAGATCTATGACAACTGCTGCCGCTTCTGCTACTCCCACTGCCCCTGAGACGACGCTGCTGAACGTTTGGCAAGTGCTGGCGGAAGAGTTTGCCGGTCAGGTTGCCCTACGGGATCCCCACGCGCAGCCAGTTTTCGAGATGTCTTATGGAGAGCTGTTTCGCCGCATTCAAACCCTGGCGGCTGGCCTGCAGGCTTTGGGCATTTGCCCGGGGGATCGGGTGGCCATTTTTGCCGATAACTCCCCCCGCTGGCTGATGGCCGATCTGGCCACGATGTTCACGGGAGCTGTGAATGTGCCCCGCAGCGCTGTGGCGGATCCCAGTGAGCTGGGCTACATCTTGCGCCACTCCGGTAGCACGGCCCTGATTGCTCAGGATCTGAAGACTCTGAGGCGGATCCGGCCGGATGTGCAGGAGCTGGGCCTGGAACGGCTGCTGTTGCTTTCCGATGAGCAGGAAGCAGGGGTGCTGAACTTTTCCCAATGGCTGCAAAAGGGTCGGGAACACACCTACCAACCCCCAAAGCTGGAGCGATCCCAACTGGCCACCATCATCTACACCTCCGGCACCTCCGGTCGGCCCAAGGGGGTGATGCTCAGCCACGGCAACCTGATGCACCAGGTGGAGAACTTGGGCGTGGTCGTACAGCCACAACCGGGGAATAAGGTGTTGACCATTCTGCCCACTTGGCACTCTTATGAGCGGGCTTGCGAGTATTTTCTCCTCAGCCGCGCCTGCATGCTGGTCTATACCAGCCCTCGCTTTATCAAACAAGATTTCCAACAGGAGCACCCCCATTTTCTGGTGGCAGTGCCGCGGATTTGGGAAACCGTTTATGAAGGGATCCAACGGCAATTCAAAGAGAAAAGCCCCCTGATGCAGCGGCTGATCCGCGCTCTGATGGCCGTGAGTGAGAGCCATGTGCTCTCTGGACGGATAGCTCGCAACCAGTCGATTTTGCATTACGGAGTCAGCCCCTGGGTGCGCCTGCAGGCTCGCCTGCAACATTGGCTGCTCTGGCCCCTGCACCGATTGGCCGATGTGCTGATCTACCGCAAGGTACGACGGGCGTTGGGCCCCAATTTTCAACATGCCATCAGCGGCGGTGGATCCCTGCCTGCCTACTTGGATCTGTTCTACGAGGTGGTGGGCATTTCCATCTTGAATGGCTACGGCCTCACCGAAACTTCGCCGGTGTTGTGCGCGCGGCGTCCAGACAACAATGTGCGCGGTACGGCTGGCCCCCCTCTGCCGGGGACGGAGTTTCGCATTGTGGATCCTGAAACTCGACAGCCGCTGCCCCCTGGAGAAAAAGGACTAATCCTGGCCCGTGGCCCGCAGGTGATGATGGGCTACTACAACAACCCGGAAGCCACTGCCAAGGTGCTCAGCTCCGACGGCTGGTTTGAAACCGGGGATCTGGGCTGGCTCACCCCCGACGGGCAACTGGTGATCACCGGCAGAGCCAAGGATGTCATTGTCCTACTCAATGGGGAGAACATCGAGCCCCAGCCGCTGGAAGATGCTTGTCTGCAGTCTCCTTACATCAGTCAGATCGTGATCGTCGGGCAAGACCAAAAGAAATTGGCTGCCCTCATCTACCCCAACCTCGATGCCCTCAAAGCCTGGGCTGCCGAGCAAGGGATCCCGGCTGAGGATGCCGAGCTGCTGGCCCAGCCCCAGACCCGCACCTTGATTTTGCAGGAGGTGCGCCGCCGCATCCAAGAACGCCCTGGCTACCGGCCCGACGAGCAGGTCAGCGACTTTCGCTTCTTGCCGGAGCCGCTGAGCGTGGAAAACGGCCTTATGACCCAGACCCTGAAGATCAAGCGCAACCCGGTGGCTGAGCGCTATGCCCATCTGATCCAAGAGATGTATCCGGCTTGAGGTGCAGGCCCACCTAAGTTTGGGATCCCCGTTGTTGCTCCAAGTAGCGCCGGAATTGCTCCGGTGGAATGGCCCCTCGGTAGGCCCCACAGTAGTAGAGGGTGAGCACTGCCTTGTAGGCCCAGTCAGTTGGCACCACATCCGGGAAGGGGCTGGGCAAAGTATCTGCTTGGTTGTTGGCGCAGGCTTGCAAAATTTGCTCTGTGGTGAGCTGTTCTGCCAAGTCTGGAGGGAGTTCCCGCAGGTTGGCCTGGGCCAAAGCCGCTCCGGCCAAGCTCAAGCTGGAGAGGGCCGCTGTCCAAAAGACAGGAGTGAAGAGGTGTTGCAAGTTCATGGCTTTCAAAGGAAGGGTTGGCAAGTCCTCTCTCTAGGGTAGTACTAGCTAAGAGAGCGTCTGGATGTAGACAAACTTCCTCGGATCTGGGACTAAGATGCAGAGGAATCAAGGGAGCAGAAGAGGGCGGGATCGCCAGCCGCTAATTGTCTCGCCGCATGGCCATGTAAGGCTGAGAGCACGATAGGTCAGAGCCGATGAGTTTATCCCAGGGGCCGAGTTTTGATGGAATGGATCCCCCGGATCCGAAGCTGATCGATGCCTGTGTGCATTGCGGGTTTTGCCTGACCACCTGCCCCAGCTACCGTGTAATCGGCAAAGAGACGGACTCGCCGCGGGGGCGCATCTATCAGATGGAGGCTCTCAACCAAGGTCAAATCTCCCTCTCGGCGGCTACGGTTTCCCACTTCGACAGTTGTTTGGGCTGTTTGGCCTGTGTTACGGCCTGTCCATCGGGGGTGCAATATGACCGCTTAATTGCCGCCACCCGCCCGCAAATCGAACGCAACTACCCACGTAGCCTTTGGGATCGGCTTTACCGCCAGTTCATCTTCTCGGTGTTTCCTTACCCGACACGGCTGCGACCGCTGCTGTGGCCTCTCTGGCTGTACCAAAAAATGGGGATCGGCACCTGGATCCGAAAAGGGCTGGAAAAGGTCTCCCCGCGTTTGGCAGCTATGGAATCCCTGATGCCCCCCCTGGAGGTGGAGCAACTGCTGCCCAAGCGTTACCCTGAGCGGATCCCGGCGGTGGGAGAACGCCGTTTTCGAGTGGGACTCATTTTGGGCTGCGTGCAGCGCCTGTTTGCCCCGCAGGTGAATGAGGCCAGCATTCGCGTCTTGACCCACAACGGCTGTGAGGTGGTGATCCCGCCTGTCCAGGGCTGTTGTGCGGCCTTGCCCCACCATCAAGGGCAACTGCGCCAGGCGGAAACCCTGGCCCGCCAGATGATCGATGCCTTTGCCAATTGTGAGTTAGATGCCATTCTGATCACCGCTTCCGGCTGCGGACATACCCTGAAAGACTATGGCCACCTATTGGCCAGGGATCCCGACTACAAAGAGAAGGCAGCCCGATTTGCCGCCCAGGTCAAGGACATTCAGGAGTTTCTCGCTCAGGTGGGGTTAACGGCTCCTCTACATCCGCTGCAGCCGGAACCCCTGGTGCTGGTCTACCAGGATGCCTGTCACATGCTGCATGGGCAGCGGCTCAGCCAGGAACCCCGACACCTGCTGCGGCAAATCCCAGGGCTGGAGCTGCGGGATCCCGTCGATGCCGCCCTCTGCTGTGGTAGCTCCGGCGTCTATAACCTGTTGCAACCCCAGGTGGCGGACGAGCTGGGAGCCCAGAAGGTGACGAACTTGCTTAACACCGGTGCTCAGGGGATTGTCTCTGCCAATATCGGCTGCCGCCTACAAATCCAGAAACATCTGCGCCTACAGGGCAAAGCCGGGATCCCCATCTATCACCCGATGGAATTGTTGGATCGCGCCCTCGCCGCTCTGCGACGCTTTCCCGAACAAGCTACAGGGACTTCTTCGGGTCAGGCAGAGGTAGCCGAGGCAACCGGTTGAGTGGATCCTGGATTTCCGGTCGCGCTGGCGTAACCTGGCGCAACATAGCCTCCCACCCCACTTCTCTCCCCCATCGCCGATGGGCTATTCCATCAACAGGCCCAAGTCCAGGTGAGGCTGCCACAGATCGGCCAGGCGCTCCAGCAATTGCTCCCGCTGCTGAGCATAGTGGCCCTCCAGATCCGGCAAGGGATCCCAGCCTTTTTGTCGGCGCAGCCAGTTCAGCCATTGTCGCCGCCACAGGTGGTTGTCAAACAGGCCATGCAGATAGCTGCCCCAAATCCGACCCGTGGGATCCCGCCAGCCCAGGTTCTCCCGGTCGAACACCGGCAGACAGCCAGAGGGATCCGCCTGGGTGGATCCCTGATGAATTTCGTACCCCTGAATGGGGGCCAGGGCAGGCCATCGGCTTTGGGTCTGCACCTGCTGGGTGACCTTGGTGGGTTGTAAAACGGTGGTCAAAGGGAGAAAGCCCAGCCCTGGGTAGGTGCCGGCGATCCCCTCCCAGCCTTCGGGATCGGCGATGGTCTCTCCCAACATTTGCAGCCCACCGCAAATGCCGATGATATGGCCGGAGTATTGGCGCAGTTGATCGGCCAGGCCGGTCTTTTGCAACGCGAACAGATCGTTGAGGGTGGTTTTGCTGCCGGGCAGGATGACCACATCCGGGGATCCCAAACTTTGGCCGGGGTGAACCCAGCGCAGATGGACGGTGGGCTCCGCCAACAAGGGGTCAAAATCCGAGAAATTGGCCACCTGGGGCAAACGCACCACAGCAATCTCCAGGCGCCCTTCCCTCAGGGCTTGGCCACCGGCCCGGTCGCGGCGATCTTCCCAAAGCAGGGGGTTGGCTGCAATTCCCATCGAATCCTCTTGGGGCAGAACCCAGTCCACCCAAGGCAAGACCCCGACAACTGGGATCCCGGTGTAGTTTTCCAGCCAATCCAGGCCGGGCTGCAACAGTTCCCGCGAGCCCCGAAACTTGTTGATGACAATGCCCCGGATCAAGGCCCGCTCTTCAGGTTCCAGCAGTTGGAGCGTGCCCACCACATGGGCCAGCGCCCCACCTCGGTCGATGTCTGCCACCAGCCAAGTGGGGGATCCCAAATGCAAGGCAACCCGCATATTTGCCAAGTCCCGATGTTTGAGGTTCACCTCTGCTGGGCTACCTGCCCCCTCGCAAAGGATCCAGTCGTACTGCTGTTGTAGGCGAGCAAGGGCTTCTTTGACCGCTTGCCAGGCCGGCGCAAACCAGCGCTCGTAATACTCTCCGGCGCGGTAGGTGCCCACCGCTACTCCGTTCAAGACGATCTGGGAAGTCAGGTTGCCCTGGGGCTTCAGAAGGATTGGGTTCATCTCCACCGCAGGGGGAATCCCGGCAGCCCAAGCTTGCAGAGCCTGCGCGTAGGCGATCTCTTTGCCCTCTGGGGTGACATAGGCGTTGAGGGACATGTTCTGAGCTTTGAAAGGGGCAACCCTTTTTCCCGCTTTCTTGAGAATGCGACAAAGGGCTGTTACCAGCAGGGTTTTGCCCACGTGGGAAGAAGTTCCCACCACCATCAAGGATCGACCTGAACAGCTCACCCCGGATCCCTCGCCCTTGGTTTCTGGTTGTTGCCATTCTCCCCGCGGCCAGCGTCGCCAAGCCAGGGCCTCCGTTGGCAAAAGCGACTCTGCAATCCCCTAGTTAACCGCCCTGCTGATGCCCAGAGCCGCACCCTCCGGTCTGCACGGGATCCCAGGGGCTTGCGCTTTGTGCTTTCGACAGGATTTTGAGCTGGGGCAGATGGATTCGAACCACCGAATGGCGGGACCAAAACCCGCTGCCTTACCGCTTGGCGATGCCCCAATTCACATTGCTTAACCAGCTTAATTAATCTAGCGATGCAGCTTCGGGTCTGTCAACAGTTGCAGTGAGCTCCTATGCGTGGGGAAGCTGAAGCTCTTCGCCAAGGTCAGGGCCAATGTCAAGAGGAGTCACGGGGAGAGTGCGGGCTACCTCAAAGAAATAGGCGCGGATCTCCGGCCCGAAATAGATGACATCTCCGCTCCTCAGGTAGTGAGTAGCCACCCGCGTGCCGTTGACAAACACCCCATTGGTACTGGACTGGCCCTTGCGGTTGCCGTCGATCAGGCAATAGGTAAACCCTGTCCGGTTGGACTTGGTGGGCACCCGCACCAGGTAAGCATGGCGACGCGAGACAAACCGATTGACGATCTGGATGGCGTTGGAGGGATCCCGTCCAAGCGTATAGATACTCTCCCGCAGGATGTAGCTGCAGGGCCGGACAGGATGGCAGATGGACAGGGTGAACTCCGGATGGGACACCGGCCGTTCAGGGACTTGATCGAACAAATCCGCCGGCAGATCAAAGCCCTGGCTGGGAAGAGGACTTTTCCCGCCAACCTCTGTGATGGAGGTGAAAAAATCGTCGTAGCTATGTGGCAAAGGTCTTCCCCCCTCAACGCTCAACGCCATTTACAGCAGCTTGGCTTTCCAAATTCAAAGTCTTATCTATAGTTCCCCAAAACCCTACTGCTTTCAAAGGAACTCTGGTCTTGGCGGGCTGCCGGAAAACCCACAAGCCCCAGTGTACTGTACTATACACCATAGGCAGCCTTGGAGATACCCCCTTTCCCCGGAAACTGGGCTTGGGCTCAGGTTGGGCCTATTTTGGCTTTCAGGGATCCCTTGGGAGCCACAGCCTCAGGCGGGCTATTCTGAGTAGCAGGTTTTTAACCTTGAGGTGAGGGTGTGACGGAGGCCCTGCTGCGTCGGTTGGATGTGGCCACAGAAGCTGCCCTGGAGGCAGGAGCTTTGCTGCGCAGTTATGTGGGGGGCACCCTTGCCATTGAGGAGAAACGTCCGGGCGACTTGGTGACTGCGGCGGATCGCGCTTCCGAGGATCTCATCTTGAAAATCTTGAGGCGGCACTTCCCCGAAGATGTCATCTTGACCGAGGAATCAGGCCAGCAGGGATCTCCGGAGGGCGCCTACGCTTGGATGATCGATCCCCTAGATGGCACCACCAACTTTGCCCATGGCTACCCTTTTGCTGCCGTCTCCATTGGTTTGCTGCAGGGGCGGGAGCCGGTTTTGGGGGTTGTTTGTGATGTTTTTCGCGGGGATCTGTTTCGCGCCGTCCAAGGGATGGGGGCTACCCGCAACCGCCAACCCATTCGAGTCTCCACAACGGCTGAATTGTCTCGGAGCTTGCTGGTGACCGGCTTTGCCTACGATCGTCGCGAAACCCCTGACAACAACTACGCCGAGTTTTGCCACTTTACCCATCTCACCCAAGGAGTGCGGCGGGGCGGATCTGCAGCTCTGGATTTGGCCTATGTGGCCACCGGCCAGTTGGATGGCTACTGGGAGCGGGGCCTCTCCCCTTGGGACATTGCCGCAGGGATCGTTCTGGTGCGGGAGGCAGGCGGCAAGGTGACCGCTTATGATGGCAGCCCGGTGGACGTTTACAGTGGCCGACTGTTGGCCAGCAATGGCTGGTTACACGCTGCTCTGCAAGAAGAACTGGCCCAGGTGCGGCCTTTGCCGGTCTCCTTTCCCATGCGGCGGGATCCCCACCCAACCTAGAAAAACCGGGAAAGCTTGCCGGTTGAACGAGTTGAATTCGAGACAGAAGTAGTTGAAGAATAATCAAGAAGACTACAAAACATCCGTGTCGGGCAGGGTAGGTAGAAGATTGGTTAGCAAGCTCCACAGAAAACAGCGACATTGCTGCCGGGCGGCACAGTTCGGCCTGGCCCTCATCTTGGGAGCAATGGCCCTTGGGGTCGCCACTGCTGGCCCCGGCTACCCTCAGCCGGAACAAGGGAAGGTTGCCCCCACCGAGCGGGCACAGCCCCTCGATTCCCGTTGGGCCGAGATCCAGGCCCGGGGGCGCATTCGGGTTGGCTTGGATCCCAGTCTGGGGCCGGCCTATCTCTATACCGACTTGGAGCGACAAACCTACGCCGGCTTCGAGTGGGATATCCTGGAGGCGCTTGCCCAAACCCTTCAGGTGCAGGTGGATCCCATCTACGTGGCCTGGAGCGAGCAGTTGGCGGCCTTGCAAGCGGATGAGGTGGACTTGATCTGGGGGGCGCGGGAAGCTTTGGGCTTGGATCCGGAGCAGTTTCTGGCCACCCGGCCCTACTATCTCAGCCCGCAGCGCTTGGTGGTACGGGATCCCTTCCCCACCTCTGGGCCAGAGGAACCGGCCATCGAGACACTGTCGCAATTATTTGGCCGCAAAGTGGGCATTGTAGTTAACAGTACGGGGGCAGCCCTGCTGGAGGCGTACAACGAGAGGAGAGGCAACGCCATTCGTCTCTTTGCCACCAGTAACCCTGAGCGCTTGTTTGCTCAGCTACAGGCTGGCCAGTTGGATGCTGTGCTGGTCGATCAGCCCGTTGCCGCCCTGAACCTGCGCCAAGCCGGATCCCGACTGCGCCTGGTGGGGCCGCCCTTGTTCCCCATGCCTCTGGTGGGAGTGGTATCCTCTCAGCATCCTTCCCTCAAGGAAGCTGTGGATGGGGCGATCGTGATCCTGACCGAAAACGGAACCTTGCAGCAAATCTTGGAGAAGTGGCAACTATGGGATCCAACTCTAATGTCCCCCGCCTCAACCGAGGACTAGCCCGCTACGAGACTGACCATTTCGCCATCTTAGGCGTGCCCCTTACCGCCGACTCCAAGGGGATCCGGCGCGGCTACCTGCAGGCGGCCAAGGCCCTCCACCCGGATCGGTTTGTGGGGGATCCCGAAGGTGCAGAGCGCGCCAACATCCTCTTTGCCAAGCTGGTCAACCCGGCCAACGAAGTGCTGACCAAAGAGCGGGAGCGAGGGGAATATGAAACGGTGCTCAAAATGCGGATCAAACGCCTTTTGGAGACGCCCCCCCCGGATCTTTGGCCCTCTGGGGAAGCCGTCAAGGGCTTGGCCGAGCACCCCCATTGGCAGGAAGAGTATGTCAGACGGGTGGAGAAGCTGGCCAAAGAGCAATACAGCTCCATGGAAACCCTGCTCGAGAAAACCGAGCAGTTGAGCGAGCTGAACCTGGCCTATTTGTTGCTCAAGGCCGGCTACCAGGGGAGCCTAGCCCCTGCCTCTAGAACCACTACCGCGACCGGGATCCCAACCCCTTCCCCCAGCCATACCACTGTGGGTGGGATCCCAGCCTCCCCCGTCGTTGCTCCGCCCAGCCGTCCCCCTGTTCAGCCCGTTCCCACCCCACCTCCGGCTCCCAAGCTCAGCCCTGCGGAAACCCGCTTTATCCAAGCCTTGGACATGATCGAGCGCAAGCAATACCGGGATGCAGTGCAATATCTGAACTTCGCCATCAGCGCTGAGCCCAACGTGGCCCGCTACTACCTGCACCGGGGCATTGCTCACCTGAAGCAGGGGAATGCTGGCATGGCCAAAGCAGACTTTATGCAAGCCAGTCGCCTAGAACCTGCCAACGCCGAGTTGATGGCAGAAGTGCGCCGTTGGATGCAGCAAGTCACCACTCAACAGCCCGTTCCCGTCCCCAAGGACTCCGTCCCGCCAACGCGAGTGGCCAGCCGTCAAACGTCACAGGCTCAGAAAGTGGTGCCGCCTCCCCGCAAAGAAGACAACGGCGGGTTCTTGAGCCGCCTCTTCGGCAAGAAAAAGTAGGCAGACAGAGACCCCCTTAACGCGCTCCTCCCAGCACCAGCAGCGTGACCAGGGATCCCGTATTCCAGAGGCTGTGCAGTAGGATGGGAGCCAGCAGGTTGCGGCTGTGGCTGTACACCACCCCCAGCACCACCCCCAGCATGGTCAAAGGCAGCAGATCGGAAAGGTTGAGGTGGGCAAGGGCAAAGGTGAAGGCGCTAAGCCCAATGGCGGCCCCCATAGGCAGGTAGCGGCTTAGAGTAGGCAGCCAAAAGCCCCGGAACAGCACCTCCTCAAAAACAGGGGCACAGACAGACACCACGGCCAAAAACACCAACCGCGCCCCCCAACCATGGCTATCCAGCAGCAGGGGCAAAATGGGATTCCCACCCCCCGCCTGCGGTAGCAGCAATTGCGAGAGTGCCGCTGCCAGCACCACCAAAGGCAAGGCCACCCAGTAGCCACACAAGCCCCACAGCAGCCAAGGACCCCACAACCGCACCTGCAGCACCCTCTGCCAGCCGGGGTAGGCGTGCAAGAGACGGTACAATAACCCTGCCCCCAGCAAAGCGCCGGAATTGTAGGTGAGAAACAGGGCTACCGCCTGCTGCCAAGGGCTGAGCTGCCGTGCCCCCAGGCCGAGGATGATGATGTAAAGTCGAGGCACCAAAGCGTTGAGGGCGATAAACCCCAAAAACCAGCCGGTCAACACCGCTTGCGCCCCGATCCCCGGCCAAGGCACTTCCCAAGCAGGGCCCAGGAGCGGACGTTTGCGCCAAAGGCTCCAGCCCAGCCAGCCCAACAAGAGCATCAACCCCAGCAGTGCCCCCAGCACGGGGATCCCGCCCACCACCGCCAGTCGAAATAGAGCCGCCAAGGCCAATTTTTCCTGCTGTTGGTTGAGGGCATTCAGGCTATCGCTGCGCTGCTGCAGTCGGTAAAGCTGTTGCAGGGCCACCGCCTCAAACCAGCCATCCAGATGATTGCGGATCTGCACTTCCGCTTCTGGCCAGATGCGCCGCGGTGTTCCCCACAGCCCTTGCAAAACCCGCGCTGCCCCCTTTTGGCTCGATTCCAGCTCCACGGGACGTTCCAGGTCGATGATCTGCTGCCATTGCTGCTGAGCGGCCTCCAGATCTTCTTGGTAGGCATAGAGCAAGCCCAGGCGCAGCCAAAGCGCATCCAGCTCCGTCTGCAAATCTTGCATGGAGGCCAAAAGGGCGGGATCCACCTCTGGAGATTGGGCCAGTTCTGGGCTGGCCGCCTCAGATTCGCCAGCAGGAGTTAAACGGGCCAGCCGTTTCAAACGTTTCAGGCGTTCGGTGTAGTTATCGGCGGTCTGCTGATAGCGATTTTGGGCCACCTTGAACACATCCTGGCCCAAAAGCGCCCGTGCCAGATCCTGATAGCGGGGATCATCGAGGGTGCGGGAAGCTTGCAGGGCGAGATCGGTTTGCAACAAATCCAACTGCGTTTGGGGCGGCGGCTGGAACCAACTGCTGGAAAGAGAAAGCCCGACAATCACAATGGCCAATAGGCTCAGCAGGTTGAGGATCCCACGGCGAACAGAAAACCAAGCAGAGGAGGGGTCGGCAGAGGCCGTGGTTTCAGAGTGAGACATTGCGGCGACGGATCCAACTCAAGCGGGTTATATCCTATCTTCTGTATTGTCTTGGCGGAATGGAGTTGTTATTACTGCATTACGGATTTGTCCTGTTGTCACCGTCGCTCCAGCCAATAGCGATAGATGGGCAGGCCCAGTTGTAGGCAGTGCCACTCCCGCTCCGTGGGGATGCCGAGGGGATTGGAGTCCAAAGGCCCCTGGTGGGGATCCCAAAATTGCGGATGATCCAAAAATCGAGCTGCCATTTCTTCGGCCACCTCTTGGATATCCGATTGCAGGAAGACGGGGCTGCCCGGTCGCAGCAGCAGAGCCAGATCCGCCACCAGTTGGGGCTGGACGATCCGCCGTTTGTGATGGCGCTTTTTGAACCAGGGATCCGGAAATAGGATGGTCACCCGGCTGAGATCCCCCGGCGCAAACAGATGCCGCAAAGAGACATTGATGTTGGCAAACAGAAAATGGACGTTATCCAGCCCCAGCTCATCCCGCCAGGCATTGGCCCGCTCCACCAGCGCCTGCCGAATCTCTACCCCTAGGAAGTTCCAGTCGGGCTGCTCCTGAGCGAGGCGCAGCAGAAATCGTCCGCTCCCTGTGCCGATATCCAGATGAAAGGGCTGCCCCAGCCGCCGGTATACCCGTTCCCAATGGGGTGGGGGGGCGGGCTGCTGATACTGTGCCTGCAGGGGATTGACGTGCTGCCGTACCCGGTGACTGAGGCCCCTCTGCAATGGGATCCCTGACCAGGGCTGGGGAAGGGCGTGTTCTTTCTGCTGCAAGTCTGGTTTCATAGAACACCTCCTGCTGCAAGCACGCGAACCCAACTGAGGGTATCCCGGCTACCACTGGATATCCTCAATGATTCGCCGCAGGATGTGGGCAGAGTGGTGCAGTTGTTGTTGCTCGATCTCGGTGAGGGACATAGCCAGCGTGCGTTCCACCCCCTGCCGCCCGACCACTCTGGGCAAGCTGAGACAGACCTCTGGCAGATCGTACTCCCCTTGGGTGAGGCTGCTCACGGTTAAAACGCGGTGTTGATCCCGCAGCAGGGCTTGGACAATTTGCGTCACCCCTAACCCGATGGCGTAGCTGGTGGCCCCTTTGCGACGGATGATCTCGTAGGCAGCGTTGCGCACCTGCTCGAAGATATCCCCCAAATAGGCGGGATCCCAGTCCGGCGAGAGTTCCCCAATCGGGGTGCCGGCGATGTTCACCTTGCTCCAAACGGCCACCTCGCTATCTCCATGTTCGCCGATGATGTAGGCGTGCAGGCTACGGGGATCCACCCCCAGGCGCTCCGCCAAAAGATAGCGAAAGCGGGCTGTGTCCAAAACCGTCCCCGACCCAATTACCTGCCCTGCCGGCAACCCCGACAACTTCAGGGAAACGTAAGTCATGATGTCAACGGGATTGCTCACCACCAAAAGGAGTGTGTCAGGGCAATGCGCCATCAAGGCCGGGATCAAGCCTTTGAAGATCTCGACGTTGCGCTGCACCAAATCCAAACGGGTTTCTCCAGGCCGCTGCTTAGCCCCTGCCGTCAAAATCACCACGTCTGATCCGGCACAATCCGCCAGCTCCCCTGCCCGTATCCGTGTCGGCTCCACAAAGGGGATCCCGTGCACCAAATCCATCACTTCCCCTTCCAACTTGTCGCGGGCGATGTCGTGGATCACCAGCTCATCCAGGGTATTTTGGATCACCATCGCGTAGGCACAGGCCATGCCCACCTGCCCAGCTCCGATGATGGATCCCTTCAAAAGGCGGCGAGAAGTCAGCCCCTCGACCTGCTGCTGGGAGCGCTGCTTGGGTTGGTGCTTAGAAACAGTCATGGCTGCAGCCGCTACTCTTCGTTCTCCAGCTTAAGCCTGCCTAGAGGAAGAAAAAAACAGGCTACCGCTCTCCAGAAGAACTGGAAAGGCGAGAAGAGGCAGGATCGGTTGCCGCAGCGGACTGGATCCATCTGAAACAATAAAAACAATAAATAGCCCTCTAACCTTCAACAGTCCTCAACCCGGCTGCTGGGTTAGCCGCTGCCAAAGCTGCGGAGGAATGCGCTCGTGAGGACACTTTAGGGACTGAATCTGAGCTAAATCTTCCGGCATGTAGTGCAAGGCTACCCGCGCTGCCGGATCCAAAAGGCTGCGCCGTCGTCGGTTACATTGCTCCGCTTCTCCCAGAAACACGTCCAGCCAGCCATCTCGCTCTTGGTAGCGAATCCTCAAAGCAGAGAGAGAAGGCAGAGCAGAGGAAACTTCTTTGCGGTAGAGCCGAAAGCCCTGCTCCAGACTCCAGCCCAACCACCACTGAGGCGCCAATTGCCCCAACTGCCTACACCACACCCCCGCCTGAACCTGTTGCCATGCCATGCTTGCCACTCCGCAGCTTGTTCTCCTGAGAAGACTTAACTGCAAATCTTTAGCAATTGCTACTTGGGTAAGCACTCTACCAGACTCCTCAAGCTTAATGCAAGTCTTTATCAAAGAGGATCCCTACTTTGCCGGCACGCTATTGAAAGCTAATCTCAATAGAGCTATGCTGTTACTCGGTTGAGTGGTGGAGTTGTATCCATCAGTCTTCCTCTCTTGCCTTGGATGCATCGGGGATCCCACGCCCGCGGAATTAGCCATCCTGGGTCTGGCAGGGATCCCTTTTCCAGGGCTAGCTGAGGTTCTTTCTAATGAGAGCAGTTCTAACTAATAGGAGCCTGGTTCCTTCCCAAGCGTGTCGATGTACGGGTAGAACAAGTTCGGGAGCCAGAAGCGGTTTAACCTTGAAAACGGCGACGCATAGCCCTTCACGTCGGCAGGACAGGCTTTTTAATAATTCTTTTAATTAACCTCAAGAGTTGCTTCAAAGAATATCCCCTCCGGAGCACCCAAAAGCCCGTGCCAGCCCGGGGATCTTTTGTATCGAGAGACACACAAACTCCCCCAACAATTCCATAGGATGACCGTAGAATGGCAGAGACAGCGTGAATTCATAGCTGTTTTTTTCGGCTTGCCCTCCCCGTTGCCCGAGCGTCTACTGGGTGTTCCTAGCCTATGGTTGAAAGGGGGACTGCTGGGCCAGACCAGGCTGGCAGCGTTTATGATGCGCTGACGCGGGCCGATCTGTGGAATCCCCAGGTCATGTACCGTGGGCGCCCGGTGCAAACTCGGGGGCGGGCTGTGCTGCGCACCATGTTCGAGAGTGTCAGCGATGGGTTGTTTGTCCTCGAGTACCTGCCCCCGGAGCCAGAACAAGGCTCGCCCCAGCCGCGCTATCGGTTTTTGGTGGGTAACCCGGCCTTTCGCAGGATGTTTTTTCTCTCCTCTCGACCTATCGAGGGAGAAGAGCTCCAGAGGTGTCTGCCCCCTTCTATAGCAGCGCAGATTCAACTGCACACCGAGCGCTGCCTCACCCATCGCCGGCAAGTGAGCTTCGAGCTGAGCTTAACTGCCTCTGCCGCTCCCGACCCAGCGCCGAGCCACATTCTGATCGTCACCCTTTCTCCGGTTGCCGAGGAGAACAAGCCGATCAGCCGAATTGTCGGCTCCTGTCAGGACATTACAGCACGCAAACAGGTGGAGTGGCAGCTACAGCGCAGCCAACAGCAACTGTTGAAGCACAACCGGGCTCTGAGGGAGCTCACCCGGCACAAGGCCCTCAGCCAAGGAGACCTACAGGCTGCTCTGCGGCAGATTTGTACCACAGCCGCCCATACCCTGCAGGTGGCACGGGTGGGGGTCTGGCTCTACACGCCGGAGCGCTGCAGTATTCGCTGCATCAATCAGTTTGAAATTACCCCGGACAACCCCAAGGGATCCCATACTCAAGGGGCGGAGATCTGGGCCAAAGACTATCCCCGTTATTT
>NZ_JANSIH010000436.1:0-40347 GCF_047462075.1 Synechococcus sp. R55.2 | reverse complement strand
TCCCGACACTGACCCTACGGGTACAGTGCGGGGCTCCTGCGATTTCTAGCTGATCGAATTGACGATCCAGTTGGCCCAGTTGATCTCAGAGGGAAGGCAGGGAATCTGTCGCCGAGATTCTCGAAAGCAGGGTAGGATACAGCAGCTTAGGCCAAGGTGTTGAGGAGAACGGAGCATGCAGTGGGAGTGGAAATCAGAGCCAGATCCCAGTTGGCCAATTGGGGTGTTTGACAGCGGCTTGGGCGGGCTGACGGTTTGGCGAGCCTTACGCCGCCGGCTCCCCCAGGAACGGCTCATCTACTTCGGCGACACAGCGCGGTTGCCCTATGGGGAACGCTCGCCAGAGGAGATCCTGGCCTTTGTGCGGCAAATTCTGACATGGATGCAGGCACAGCCGGTGAAGCTGGTGGTGATGGCCTGCAATACCAGCTCGGCCTTGGCTCTGGACCACGTGCGGCAGGAGTTTGCCCTGCCCGTTCTGGGGTTGATCCTACCCGGCGCCCAGGCAGCACTGGCCCAGGGATCCCGCATTGGGGTGCTCGCCACGGTGGCCACGGTCAAGAGTCGCGCTTACTCAAGAGCCATTCAAGAGTACAGCGCTCTGGATCCCAAACGCTTTCCGCACCCTGTTCATTGTTGGGAGCAAGCCTGCCCTGAGTTCGTCCCTCTCATTGAAGCCGGATGGCTGGATAGCCCTGCTCTGCGACAGGCGGCTGAACGCTACCTGCAACCGCTGTTGCAACAGGGGATCGATACTCTTGTCTATGGCTGTACTCACTACCCCCTGCTGGATCCAATCCTGAAGCCTTTGCTGCCCCCCTCGGTCAAACGAGTGGATCCGGGGATGGCGCTGGTGGGATCCCTGGCCCGCGAATTGAGCTTATGGGGCTTGCGCCGCCCCTCGACCGCTGCCCAGGAGGAACCCCACCGTTTCTGTGTGAGCGGGGATCCAGAGCGATTTGCCCAGTTGGCCACTCCTTGGTTGGGCTTTCGGCCCCAGGTAGAACGGGTGGAATTGCCGGCTTTGGATGTCAGCAACTCCCTCCGCCCCTGAGCGCCCTTCTCCTCGGGGATAAAGATTGGGGGCCCCTCAACGGGTCATCACCTGCAAGGGGAAGCGCTCCGCCAGCTCCCCCTCCACTTTGGGAAGCCATTCCTCTTGGAACACCCACACCTGCCCCTGCTGCACGCGGCCATCGGGGTTTTGCGTCAGCTCCAGCCAATACACGAATTGGTTTCCCCGCAGCACCACCCCTTGGATGGCAAGGGCCAAGGTATAGCCCGGACTGCTTGCCAGAGCTTCTGGGGACGGGTAGCGAATCACCTCCACCGCCTGATCCAGATCGGCGGCGATCTCCGGCCCATAAACGTCGCGAATGGCTTGAAAGAGGTCTTCTGCCGTCAGTCCTTGGGGGCGAAAGAACGTCATCCGCTCCGAGCGAATCGTCTCCCGATCCAGCGGGTTGATGATCCGTCCTGGCGGAGCCACCGAAGCCAAGAACGTAAAACGGGATCCATCCGGCTCCACTCGGTTGATGTTCAGGGTTTCGCCCGGACGGGGCCGCAGCACAGGATTGTCCCTCACCCAGGCTGCCGCTTGATCCGGAGATTGCCCGGGGATCCCCCAAGCTGCCGACCGAAGGCCCGCCACTGCCCAGCAGGCCATTGCCAAACCGGTTCCTCGCACCCAGCGCAGCCTTTTGCCCCAGCAGGACAGAGCCCTTGTTGGCTTTGCACCCAAGACCGGCCAGCGATCGCAACGCACGTTCCCATTCCTCCGGGCAAACAACACAAAAACACCACAGTAGAATTAGAGAGACTAAGAGATAAATTGAGCGGGCATGGGCAGATCCATCCTCGATGCAAGCGCCCAACAGTCTTGCCCTTCCCCACTGTATCTGAAGATGTCGGTGCGCCTGTTGCGCCTGAGCGCGAGCATCACGGCCAATAGCTGCAAGGATCCCTCGGCAAGATACGCAGATCCCCGGCGGCTTATCCGCCAAAACGTAAAAAGTATCTTAAGATCAACGGTAAGCAAATCTCATACGCACTAGGTCAGCACCTCAGGAGGTAACCGATGGCTCTCGTTGCAATGCGGACGCTGCTGGATCATGCCGCCGAACATGGCTACGGCATTCCTGCCTTCAACGTCAACAACATGGAGCAGATCCAAGCAATCATGCAGGCAGCCCATGAAACCAACAGCCCCGTTATCCTGCAAGCCTCTCGAGGGGCACGCAAGTATGCGGGCGAGAACTTTCTGCGGCACCTGATCCTGGCGGCAGTGGAGACCTACCCCCACATCCCCGTCGCCATGCACCAAGACCACGGCAATAGCCCGGCTACCTGCTATTCCGCCATCCGCAACGGCTTCACCAGCGTCATGATGGATGGATCCCTCAAGGAAGATGCCAAGACCCCGGCCAGCTACGAGTACAACGTGGCCGTTACCTCCGAGGTGGTGAAAGTGGCTCATGCAATCGGGGTGAGTGTGGAAGGGGAACTGGGCTGCCTGGGATCCCTGGAAACGGGCCGTGGGGAAGCGGAAGATGGCCACGGCGCGGAAGAGGCGCTCAGCCATGACCAACTCCTCACCGACCCCGACCAAGCGGTGGACTTTGTGGAGCGAACTCAGGTGGATGCGCTGGCCGTAGCCATTGGTACCAGCCATGGCGCCTACAAGTTCTCCCGGAAGCCCACTGGTGACATCCTCGACATGGAGCGCATTGCTGAGATCCACCGCCGCCTGCCCAACACGCACCTGGTGATGCACGGTTCCTCCTCGGTGCCCAAGGAGCTGATCGACATCATCAACGAATACGGCGGCTCCATTCCCGAGACTTACGGTGTGCCGCTGGAAGAAATTCAGCGGGGCATCCAAAATGGAGTGCGCAAAGTAAACATCGACACCGACAACCGCCTGGCCATCACGGCTGCCGTGCGCCGCGCTCTGGCCGAGAATCCGAAAGAGTTTGACCCCCGCCACTTCCTCAAGCCTTCCATCAAGGAAATGCAAAAAGTCTGCGCCGAGCGCTACATTGCCTTCGGCTGTGCTGGCCATGGCACCAAAGTTCCGGTGGTTACCTTGGATGAGATGGCAGCCAAGTATGCTTCTGGAGCTTTGGCGGCTCAGGTGAAGAAGACCGTTGCAGTCTAGTCCCCACATCCTGCAAGAACTCTGGAATGCTTGCCGGGGCGCTTCCAGGGTTTTCCTTGGAGATCAGCTAGGTCACTGGACTCAGATTGGACAAATAAGGGGATCCAGCGGGGATCCCCTTTTGCTTTGGAGGAACTTGATGCGTTTTGGGGGTCAGGCAGCTTTTGCCGCAGAACGTTTTTCCGTCTCAATTTGATGGTTCAGCAACGCCAAGCTTAGGCAGTCCAACAGTTCCAGGTCAGCCTCAGAGTAGCGCCGCTGAAAGAGCAGCTCATTGATGCGGTTCTCTTGGTCCAAGCTGAGGAAGCTGCTGCGGAACACCTGCTCCACGATTTCTTGGATGCTGGAGGGCGGAGCAACAAGGAGAGAGTCAAGATCTGTATTCATGGCTGGTTCTGTTTGAGAGATGGTTTTTGACAGAGGAGAGATTACTTTTGCCGAGGGATGAGGTAGCACTGCTCGATGCGCTGTAGGAAGAAGGGAGGAACTCCGGCCTGAGGCTCGTTCTCAGAAGAGACATCCTTCTGCCACTTGAGGGAAACTCCCAGCAGCGCTCCCAAAGAGAAGCTCTCGCTCAATAGGGCCGCTATGCGGTAAGTACGGTAGTCCAGCGTTGGATCCACACCGGCTTGCATCTGTGTTCCTCCGTATTTCTAACGCTCACGCGCCCATCATAGCTTGGAGATCAGGGAAAATACAGAGAAACACCGAAGACTTACCTAGGCAATTTGTACGTTTCTTCTACGCGATTTGGCGGATATCGGCGGGATCCCAGGGGTCTTTGGGGCAGGTTCAGGGTTGAGTCAGGGATCCCAGCCCAGCAGAGCGGAGATTTCCGCAGCCGGGGTGGCCGCGTTGAAGGGTTTGCTGATGAAGCCATTGGCTCCAAGCTGAGCAAGAGAGGCATCCTGGGGATCCCGGACTTTGGCGGTTAGAAGGATCACGGGGATCCTTTGGGTTTCCGGCAAAGCTCGTAAATGGGCCAAGGTGGTGGGGCCATCCATCCCCGGCATCGTCACATCCAGCAGGATGGCCTCGGGTTGCTCTCGGATAGCGATTTGGATCCCTTCTGGGCCGGATCCCGCCGTTAAGATCTGCCAGCCGACCAAGTTTTCCAGGATCAGTTGGGTCATTTCCCAAATATCGGGTTCGTCGTCGATGATCAGCAGACGATGGGTCATGTTGTTTCAGCCAAGAGTTGGTGTACCCGTTCTTGGAGTTCTGTCGGACTGATGCGCCCTTTGACGTAGATTTCGGTAACTTGAGATTGCCAGCGGATACGCTCTGGGTGCTCCACATCGCGGGCCGTGTAGATCAAGACGGGAATGGGCTTGGCGGGAGGATTCCTGTTCAGCCAATCCAGCAGGGCAAACCCCTCGTCGCCAACCAGTTCCAAATCCAGAATGATGAGATCCGGTCGTGAGGCTTGGCAGTGACTGATGGCACCGGGAACCGAAGCAACCACCACAAACTCTGTATTCTCTCGCTCCAGCAACAGGCTGAGAACATAAGCAAGACTGGGATCATCCTCAACGATCAACACCTGCTGCGACATCGTTTGCTCCTGGGCAGAGCTGGGAAACCAACAATCTGCGCAAGCCTTGAAAGGCTTTTGCCCAGGGTAGCGAGGGAGAAGGGTAAAACTGGGGAAAGTTAGTCGGTGTTTTCGTTGCTCACAAAGGCCGACCCATTGGCCTGGGGTTCGGGCGATTCCAGCGCGTATTTGAGCGCATGCCAGGCCAGGTTGGCGCATTTGATGCGTACTGGAAATTGGGCTACCCCTTTCATGGCGTTCAAAGCCCGTTGCTCCCGCGGGAACTCTTCGCCACCGCGCATCATGGCTTGGAAGCGCTCCACCAACTGCAGAGCTTCGGGGATGGTGCGCCCCCGCACCGCATCCGCCATGAGATCGGCAGAAGCCAGGGCAATGGCACAGCCTGCCCCCTCGAATTTGATATCGACAATCCGCTCCTGGCTGGGATCCAGTTGCAAGGTGAGGTCGATGGTGTCGCCGCAGGAGGGGTTGTGGCCGCGCTGGTGGCGGTGGACGGGATCCACTCTGCCGAAGTTGTGGGGCTTTTTGTATCGCTCCAGAATGACTTGCTGATAGAGTCCGCGCAGGTTATCGAGAGGCATTGTTGCTCCTGATTGGTCGCTGCTCTGGCCGGTCGGCAAAGGTCGGTAAAACGAATCAAGAGTTTTGGGCGGGCTGAAGGGTAGTGCAGTCACTCCAAAAATTAAGTTTGAAACATGCTCTCTGGCGCTCTGCGTCAACCCTCGCTACTGCTTGCCCTACAAGGAGAGAGGGGAGTTAGAGCACTGCTTCGCTGCGATTTGGAATGTTGTGCCCCCTTGCTGCTGGGAACAGCCATAACCTAGACATTCAGAATTTCTGGGAAGCAAGCCCAACTCGACCCATCCGGTCTTGATCTTAACCCCGTTCTTGGCAGGGTTGGGTCAGTAGAAAAACTCCTGCCAGCGCACGGGCTTGAGTTTACACATGTACAGCCAATCAAAAAAGTTCTTCAGCACCGTGGCTGCATAGCCGCGCCAGACCAGCCCGCCTTTCTCAGCAACAGCAACGCGGTTCCCCACCGTTACACAAACAAAAACCGTGGCCTGCGGTCGGTAGGGGATCAGAGGTTGGCCGCGGATAAGCCGCAGCAGGTTTTGGGCTGCAATTGGCCCCTGGCGCACCGCGTACACGCCGATCTTGGGCAAGAGGCGGGATCCCCAAACAAAGTCAGCGCAGTCCCCCACCGCCAGGATGCGCTCTGAGCCTTGCACCCGCAGGTATTGATCCACAAGCAGGGATCCCGTCGGCCCTGTCGGCAAGCCGCAGGTGCTCAACCAGGCCGGCGCCTGGAAGCCACCTGCCCACAGGCGAGTCTGAGCCATCAACTCGGTGCCATCCGAGAGCCACACCTGCTCCGGCCCAAAGGCTTTCACCTGACATCCGGCCCAGATTTCCACCCCCAAGCGGCGGATTTCTCTTTCCACAGCCCGGCGGAAGTGTTCTGAGAAACCCTCCACCAGATGGGCCTGGCGATGGATCAGGATCAGCCGGGCTTGAGCTAAGGGGATCCCTGTTTTTGCGCTCATTTCCCGGCAAAGATCGTAGAGTTCCCCCATCAGCTCTGTGCCGGTACAGCCTCCCCCTGCCACCACAAAGGTCAACAGACCCGGCGTCGGATCCCCCTGGGCAGCCCGTTGCCAGCACTGCCGGATCCAAGTTCGGGCGGCCACCAATTGTTCTGCCGGTCGAATGGTGAAGGCATGTTGGATCCCATCGATGGGGCGCAACTCCCGGCCCACATTCACCAACAGATAGTCGTAGGCCAGAGTTTGGATCCCGGCTTCACTCTCCAGGGTCAGGGTTCGAGCTTCGGGTTGGATGTGGGTGACTCGCCCCGGCAAAAACTGGGCGCCGTTGGCTTGAATATGCTCCAGCAAAGGGATCCGCACCAGCTCTAGAGAAAACCGACCGCTCAGCAGCCGTGTGGACATGCCCGAATTGACACTGTAGGGATAGGGGTTGATGGCGATCACCCGTGCCTGCCCTTTGAGCGCCCGCAAGGCGTCGATGGCTCCATAGCCACATCCGGCCAAGATCACAGTGGGCAGGGATCCCCTCATGGCTGGAGCGGGAACTCCTGGGGATCCCCGGCCGCCCATTCCAGGATGGAACCGGAATAGCTTTTGGCCTGCCGGCCCACGTGGGTTAAAACCACCGTGACCCAAGCGGAGCGAACCCCAGCTGTGCAGTAGGCAATGATCTCGGCTTCTGGAGGGATCCCGGCTTTTTGCAGGCGGGCGTGAATTGCAGCGGGCGGCAATAGGGATCCCGCCGCATCCATCAGCTCCTTGTAGTAGAGATGCACAGCGCCGGGGATGTGTCCACCGCGCGCCTCACCATAGGGGGTGGCTCCCTTGTATTCTTGGGCTTCGCGACTGTCGAGGATGGCCACACGGTCGGAGCCAAGGCTGGCCCGCAGAGTGTCCCGGTCGATCTCCCACCGGTCGGTTCGCTGCACTACAAAGTCGCCCCGTTGCGGTTCGTCGGCGCTTTGTCGGGTTGTGGTCAGCACTCCCTCCTTCACCAGGGCCGGATAGCCCCCGTCCACCATGACCGCCTGGGGATGACCCAAGCTGCGCAACATCCAAACGATCCAGCCATCTTCTCCCCAACCCCGCAGCGGATCGGCCACCACCACCACCGGACGCCCCTGAAACACGCCAAGGCCCTGCAGCTTTTCGGTGAGAAGGGCATCATCTGCCAACAGCTTGCCGCTGTTGGCAGCCTCTGGTTGAGTAAACTCCGTCCAGTTCACCGGAATTGAACCCTTCAGGATCCCGTCGGCTTGCAATTCCGCACTGCGTGCATCCAGAAGCGTTGCCCCTTGTTGGATGAGCTGGATGGCGGTTGCAGGGCTGACCACCCAACCTGGCGTTGGTGTCATGGGTTGAGAGAACCTTAACTGGAAGATCCTATCCCACCTTACGGGACGAGTAGGCCGGTATGGGCCTCTTCCATCTGTTTGGAGAGAAGCCGTTGCAGGCTCACTCTGGCTTCGGAGAAGTTGGGAGCGATTTCCAAAGCCGAGCGAAAGTGTTCAATGGCCTGCTCCAGCTTGCCTTGGCGGGCAAGGATGGATCCCAGACGATAGTGAGCTGCTCCATAGCTGCCATTGCTGCGAATGGCCCGTCGATAGCTGGCCTCCGCCGAGGTTAGATCCCCCTTGATGCGCGCCACTTCGCCCAGGCCAAAGTGAGCTTCCGGCAACTCTGAATCTCCTTCGAGGGCCTGTTCAAACTGCTGCATAGCCTGCTGCAACTGTTGAGGCTGGATGAACTTGCGCCCAGAGGCATCCCGTTGTTTGGGCCCCAAGTAGGCTAGGCCAATGGCGGCCATCGCTGCGTGCAGATCGGGGGCCAGCTCCAAAGCCCGCCGGTAGTTCTTCACAGCTTCGCTGTATTGCTCTTGGCTTGCCAACACCAGGCCCAAGCCGTAGTAGGCGCGAGCCTGCTGTCTTTTGAACTGGCCATTGAAGACCACCTGGCTGAACTCCTGGCTAGCTTGAGCCAGATGGCCTGCATGTACCATTGCCAAACCCAGATCCACCCGCACAGCGGCTGCCAACTCAGGACTGAGATCCAGGCTGAGGGCAGTTCGGAAGGCTGCTATTGCCGCTTTTAGCTGTCCTTTGCGCATCAGCGCTTGTCCCATCACGGCGTGGCCCAGGCCCAGGCGATCATTCAACTCCAAAGCAGCCCAACAGGAATCGATGGCCTCGTCCCATTGCCCCAGCTTGAGGCGAATTTGAGCAACGCAAAGATGGGCCTCGCTGAAGTGGGGATCCAGCCCCAGGGCCTTTTGTTGCTGAGCTAACGCTTCTGCCCAGTTGCCCTTCTCTGCCCAGGCTTGGCCGAGCAGGCTGAAGATCTCGGCTTGAGCGGATCCCTGGGTGAGGGGCAGCGCTTCGGGCAAATGGATCAAGACTTCATCCGGCTGATGCTGGGCCAACCACTGCCGTGCTAGAGCCTTCAGGGTTTCCACCAGGTGGGTGTTGATGCCGCTCAAGTTCGGGTTCAGGCGTTTGGCCTGTTGGTAGTGGCTCAATGCCTCCTGCAGTCGGTTGGTTTTCGCCAACAGATGGGCCAGCTCAACGTGGGCCTCGACATGATTCGGCTGTTGCCGCACGGCCTCCCGAAACCGCTCCACCGCCTCAGGCATTTGATTGGCCTGTAAAAAGGACAGCCCTTCTGTAAAGGGATCCTGGGATCCCTCCCGCTCAAAGGTGTTGATGGCACGCCGGCCTTGCCAACCCAGCCAGCCCCCCCCTGCAGCCAAGATCAACAGCGGGATCCCCAGCCCCAGCGATCTGGCTCGGGCAGGAACATCGGCTTGCCCAAAAGAGCGCACCACCAACCCAGCCCCCAGCAGGAGAGACAAAGCCAGAGCTCCCCCCAAGAAGGGCCTTAGAGCAGGCCTGTGCAACCATTGATCAAGTGTCGGAAAGTTGGCCAGAACGTCGATAGGAGAACTGGGGCGAGCAGTTGTAGGCAGAGGGGTCGGGATCCCGTCTTGGGAAGGGGCATGGCCAACCGAGGCCTGGCTTGGAGCCGCTTCTGGCCAGCGCTCTTTCTGAATTTTGGGAACCGGTGCCCCCAGAGTTTTAACTTTGCGAAAATCGGAGTTGTGGTCGGGATCCACAACAGGTTTTTGGGCCTCCAGCACCTTGATCTCAGAAATCTTGGTGCCCGGTAATACAATCTGCGTGGCATCGGCACTGCTTTCCCCAGAGGACAAGTAGAAGACTTTTTTCCACTGCGGCTGTGTTTCCCCCTGAAGCCGACCGTACACCACCAGTTGGCTAACTCCCTGCACAGGCAAGCCCCCCAATTGGCTGGCAACTCGATGCAACACCATAGAGCGGCTAAACATCCCCTGCCGTGGGAGATCCACCATGAGGTAAAGGACATCTTGCTTCAGGGCCGAACGGGTTGGCAGGGGGGCCAGGGCCTTCTGCAGAGCCTTGATCAGGGTTTCCACGCTGCGAGCAGCAGATGAGCCAGCCATAAAGTTAGAGTTCGCAAAGTTAAGTTAGAGAGTGAAAAAATGGTCTTGTAACAACTCCAATCCAAGAGGGATCCACTTCTCTCGGCAAAAACGAGTACCCCCTCGCCAGAAGTCAAGGCCTCTGACCTCATCTTGCTGCCTCATTGTGCTCAATCTGCCGGAGTCCGTCAATATACTGAAAGAGCCTGTTACAAACGGGGCTGCTGGCCCATTTTGCGACGGAAAAGGTGGGTGTGGTCAGGGCTGTAGAGCCGCGAGCGGGCAGATCTGGAGCTTGACAAGCCTTTCAAGGCAGGGCTGACGAGATAGAGCACTGTGCGTTCTAAGCCGGCTTGCCGGGTGAGGGCGGCCATCTCGGCCAGGGATCCCAGCCAGATCTGTTCGTCCGGCCAACCCAAGCGATAACAAACGGCAACCGGGGTATCGGCGGGGTAGTGAGCCAGCAGATCTGCCTGCGCTTGTTCTACGTGGCGGGCGCTCAGATATAGACACAAAGAGGCGCGGTGGGCTGCCAGACTGGCCAGGGCTTCTGCTTCCGGTACCTGGGTGCGACCGCTGGCGCGGGTGAGGATAATCGTCTGTACCAACTTGGGTATGGTCAACTCCACCTGCAAACGGGCGGCTGCCAATTGAAAGGCGCTTACTCCTGGCACGATCTCAAAAGGGATCCCTGCCTCCGCCAGCCGGATCAGCAGCTCGTGCAGAGCGCCGTAAAGGCAGGGATCCCCATCCTGCAGCCGCACCACCCGCCGCCCCGCCTTGACCCGTTCCACAATTTGCGGCAGCAGCGTTTCCAGCGTGAAGGAGCGGGTGTCAATGGCCTCAACCCCAGGGCGACAATGGGCCAGCACTCCCTCTGGCACCAAAGAACCTGTGTAGAACACTACATCGGCTTCCGCCAGCAGTCTTTGCCCCCGCAGGGTAATCAGCTCCGGATCCCCGGGGCCGGCGCCGACAATGTGGACGGGCCAATAGGGCACAGTCTGTTCGCTCATTCGGTCTCTTCCTACCCCAGCAGCGTGCATCCTAGCAGCAGGGAACCACTTCAGAGAGGATAGAGCTAATCACTCCGTCCATGAGGGGATTCGAAGGTCTCTTTTTTTGAAGATCCCTTTTCTAAAGTCTTTACAAACAAGTCTTGACAAAAAACAAGTCTTGACAAATAAGAAGAGTATCAATCAGCTTAGAGTACAGACTTTGGAACTGCGCTTCAATGGCGATGCCGACATCTGGGTTTGGAGACCACAGCCCGCTGACGCGAGCAAAGCGGTTAATCACTCTGAACCTCTGGCAAAGCCCTAGGGCAGCCTTGAAAGCTGTCAGGGTCAAGAAAATGACTTTAGACCTAAATCTCTCGGTAAAGCGCAACGAAGTGCAATGCGAGACTTCTAGAAAGCTCACCTGAAAGCTCAAGCTAAGAACATGGAAGTCCAAGGTAGGCATTTGTATTCGATCTTAAGGTACGTTCGGAAAGACTATTATCCCTACGTTGTTTTACCCCAGCCGATTGCTCTCCTCCTGAGGGGGCCAGATCTCCCACCTCGCCCGCCGGAGCCTGAGCCGCCGCAGATGCCTGCCCGTCCGCTGGAGCCTGAGCCGCCACAGATGCCGGAGCGCCCAACGGAACCTGAACTACCTCGAATGCCGGAACGCCCTGTTAGGCCAAATCTACCCGAGCTACCCCAGCCTTTGATGGGCAAGCTGCAATCGGCATGGGCAACTGGTGCTGGTGTTGCTGTGCTCATTACCTTGATTATTGCGGAGGCTCCAGAATTGGTTGTTTTAGCAGGTATTGTCGGTATTGCAGCGCTAGCACGTTTTCTCTACGAATCATGGACATACGAGAAGCGAAAAGAAAAATATGAGAGAGAAAGAGCAGAAAAAATATGGAAACATGAAGAAGCTCTGCGTTGCTGGGAAGCGGAATGCAAAGCCCTTGAACAAGCCCACCAGGAAAAACTGAATAAATATTACGAAGAGGTTTGTTTGTGGCAAGTAAGATGTGAAGAGATCCGGAGAGTTCATCAACAGAAATATGAGGAAGTTCTGCGACGGTGGGAAGCAAAATGTGAAGCTCTTATACAAGCTTACCAAGAAAGATTGAGAGAACATCAAGAGGCCCTCCGGCAGTGGGAAGCAGAGCGCGAAGATCTAAAAAAAATCCATGAAGAAAACCTGAGGAGGTACCAAGAGATCGACCTGCGCCGGTGGCAGGAAGAGTGTACGTCCATCAGAAGAAGGCATTGGGAGAAATATCAGGAAGCTCTACGGCAGTGGGAAGCAGAGTGCGAAGCCATTGAAAGAGAACACCGAGATCAGGCTATGGAGCTTATTGCTAATCAAAGGGTCCAGTATCCTGATACAGTTTCTGATGCTCGCTGCGGAAGATTTGATAACTTCCTTCGAAATGCTTTGATGAGACAATTGGAAAGTCTAGAGAGAGATAGCTTTAAAGTTACTCTGCTTCCAGAGAGGTCAGCTGTTAGCATAGAGCAGTCTAGTGTCCGGTGCTATACCCCTGATATCGCAATGCAGGTATCTAGAGATGGAAAAAGATCACTCGTTTTACTCATTGACATTGAAATTGATGAGCCATGGTTTCTTGAAGGTAATCTGTGTAGGCCAGCCCATACTGTGAATGATCCTAAGCAAAGTAAGCGTGATGCTTATCTAGCGGATAGAGGCTGGGTTGTAGTTCGGTTCTCAGAACGGCAAGTTTATGAAGAAAGTGAAAAGTGCATTAATCTCATCTTTTGCTTGGTTTCAGGTGTCTTGGGTGCATTAGATTCTAAACAGCCAGACTTATCATTTTCATTTCCAACGAACCACAAGAGATGGGGTGATCAAAGTGCTCTTAGTGAACCTAGATTTCCTCCTTCCTACTTTTAATTCCCAAGGTTGAGACTGGCCCTACCGGGATTGAATTGAGCTAACGCGCTGGTCCGAGACGCTGCTGCAGGATTTGTGCGGCCAGCAACACATCCAGGGGGGTGGTTAGCTTCAAATTGGTCTCCTCCCCTTCCACGATGTAAACCGACCAACCCAGCTTCTCAAACAGAGCTGCGTCATCGGTCACTTGCCAACCCTGGGCCAGAGCCTCCCGATGGGCTTGCCATAGCATCGACAGGCGAAACCCCTGCGGCGTTTGCGCTGCCCACAGCCGGCTGCGTTCTGGGGTTGACTGAATTTGGATCCCTTTTGGGCCTGCCTCAGCGACTTTAATCGTGTCCTTGACAGGGATCCCCGCGATGAGACCATCCACCTGCTGCAAAGCAGCACTACAGCGATCGAACAACTTAGGGGTAGCTAGGCAGCGGGCCCCATCGTGGATCAACACCCGCTCTACTGTTCCCAGGTTATAGAGATACTCAACCCCCCTGTAAACCGACTCCTGCCGCGTCGCCCCCCCTTGTAAAAGCTGCACCGGCGTGGACAGATCCATTGCCGCCAGGATCTGCTCGATGGCCGGCCAATCGCCGGGTTGGGAGAGAATGCCGATCCACTCGATGGAGCTGGCTCGATCCGCAGCCTGCAACGTCCAAGCCAAAATCGGCTGACCCAAGAGCGGCAGCAACAGCTTATTGACCGCAGCTCCCATTCGCTTGCCGCTGCCAGCCGCCGGGATCAGAAGGTGCATGGGATCCAGAAGTGCATCCAACCGGATCCCAGTGTACTGCTCAACTCAACCTTCCAACTCTCCCGAAGCAGTGACAAAGTCAGGGTAGGCAATGTTGCCGTGCTCGCCAATATCCAAGCCGGCCAACTCTTCTTCTGCCGAGACGCGCAGACCGATGGTGCCCTTCAAAATCAAAAACAAAGCCAGACAACAGATAAAAGACCATCCTCCCAGGGCAATAACCCCCAGAATCTGTACCGGCAACACCGCCCAAGTCACCCCCGCTTCCGCATGGGCAAACCACGGGATCCCTGCAGCAATGACCCCCCAAGCGCCGCACACCCCATGTACCGACACCGCCCCCACCGGGTCATCCACCTTCAAGGTGCCCTCGATAAACAGCACCGACAACACCACCAACACCCCGGCCACCGAGCCGATAAGGATTGCCCCCAAAGGATGAACAGTGTTGCAAGGAGCAGTAATGCCCACCAGCCCCGCCAGTGTCCCATTGGCTGCAAACGTCATGTCCGGCTTGGTAAAAATGGCCCAGGAAGTACAGAGAGCGCCGATGGCTCCTGCCGCCCCGGCCAAATAGGTATTGAAAGCAATCCAGCCAATATCAGGAATCGCTGCCGTTGTAGAGCCGGCATTAAAGCCAATCCAGCCCAGCCACAGGATCAACGCCCCCAACATGCCCAAGGGTAAGCTATGCCCGGGAATAGCCCGCGGCTCCCCATTGGGACCATACTTGCCCAAGCGCGGCCCCAACACCAAAGTTCCCGCAAAAGCTGCAGCCCCACCCACCAAGTGCACCACCCCCGACCCGGCAAAGTCAATGTAGCCCAGGTTTTCCAGCCAGCCGGCTGTACCACCGTTGTAGTCGGCAAACAGGCCATTCCAGGCCCAGCCCCCGGAAATCGGGTAGATCGCCCCAGAGATGACGATGGAGTAAATCAAATAAGCCAAAAAGCGGGTGCGTTCCGCCATTGCCCCGGAGACAATGGTGGCAGCGGTGGCGGCAAACACCAGTTGGAAACAGAAGAACGTGAAAGGCCAAGCATCGTTTTGACTGCCGGCTTCAGCTCCCTGTTGCCAGTTGAAAAAAAACCAGTTGGTGCCCAAAAAACCGGCCACATGGGATCCGAACATCAGCCCAAACCCCAAAAACCAAAAAGCGCAGGCCCCGAAGCAGAAGTCCATCAGGTTCTTCAGGACAATGTTGGTAGCATTTTTAGCCCGCGTGAAGCCCGCCTCCACCATGGCAAAGCCCGCCTGCATGAAAAACACCAGCGCCCCGGCCACCGTTGTCCAGACGATGTCGGCATGGTATTGCTGAGTTTTCAGTAAGGTTTGTAGCTCAGCCCAAGCCTCGGGTGGGAGAGCCTGTTCCAGAGCCGTGAGATCCGTCTGGGCCAGAGCAGGCGGGGCAACCAAACTTCCCAACCCCAGCAAAGCTCCAACCCCCAGCAGGACTTTCCCCTCTGTCCTCAAACCCAAAAGGATCCCCTGCCGAAGACGAGAGAAAACAGTCTCACCTATCTGACTTTTCATCTCGATTCCAAGTCCCACACCTCGATTTTGAGCTATTTCTCCCCTCCTACCCGTAACCACCTACACCAATGCCACCAAATACATCAGCAAGCCATAAAAGAGAGGGCCAGCCCTGACCCTCCCTTTTGATGCTCATTTGATGCTCAGTTCAGCAATGCTCCGATCCGGCAACCCCAGGTCAGACCGAGCACAACGGCTCAAGATTGCTCCGAATCGGTGGCAGCAGTAACGAAGTCGGGGTAGGCCACGTTGCCATGCTCGCCCACATCCAAACCGGCGATCTCTTCCTCGGCGCTGGTGCGCAGGCCGGTTACAGCCTTGAGGATAAAGAACAGGATCAAGCAGGTAATAAAGGGCCAGAGAAAGTAGGCCAGAGCGCCCACCACTTGTACCCCAAATTGGGCCCAGGTGACCTCTTCAGCATAGTTGGCATTGGCAAAGAAGGGGATCCCTGCTGCCAACACCCCCCAGATACCACAGGTGCCGTGTACCGAAATCGCGCCCACCGGGTCATCAATTTTCAGCACCGTATCCAGGATCACCACCGAAATCACCACCAGAATCCCGGCCACCGAGCCGATGATCAGAGCACCCAAAGGATGGACGCTATCGCAAGGGGCAGTGATCCCCACCAAGCCGGCCAGGACACCGTTGGCGGCAAAGGTCATATCCGGCTTGCCAAAATGAACCCAAGAGGTGAACATCGCCCCAATTGCTCCAGCCGAAGCTGCCAGCAGCGTATTCATGGCAATCCAGCCAATATCGACAGAGGCTGCAGTGGTGGAACCGGCATTAAACCCGATCCAGCCCAAGGCGAGGATAAACACCCCCAACATCCCCAGCGGCAGGTTGTGGCCGGGAATAGCCCGCGGTTCTCCATTAGGGCCGTACTTGCCAATGCGAGGGCCAAGCGCGATCGCACCTGCCAAGGCCGCAGCGCCCCCTACCAAATGCACCACCCCCGACCCGGCGTAGTCGATGTAGCCCAGATTTTCCAGCCAGCCGGCTGTGCCGCCGTTGTAGTCGCCGAACAGCCCGTTCCAGGCCCAACCCCCAGAGATGGGGTAGATTAGCCCAGAAATAACGATGGAGTAGATCAAGTAGGCCAAGAACTTGGTGCGCTCTGCCATCGCTCCGGAAACAATGGTGGCGGCGGTAGCGGCAAACACCATCTGGAAGACAAAGAAAGTAAAGGGCCAGCCATCTGCCTCGTAAGCCTGCTGCCAGCCAAAAGCAAACCAGTCAGTGCCGAAGAAGCCAGCACTTTTGCCGAACATGAGGCCAAACCCGATGAACCAGAAGGCGCAACAGCCCATGCAGAAGTCCATCAAGTTCTTCATCATGATGTTGGCGGCATTCTTGGCGCGGGTAAAGCCCGTCTCCACCATGGCGAACCCTGCCTGCATGAAGAACACCAAGGCCGCCGACACGATCGTCCAAACAACGTCAGCGTGTTTCTGAACTTCCTCGGCCTCTTGAGCAAAGGCAGTTCCCTGGCCGAATAGAAAAACCAGCGCAGCCATTAGAGCGGCAGTCAGACTCCACTTGGCCGGTCGCCAAAGCCACTGGGGCACCTGGCTCTTGAGCTTTTGGATCATTGTCGTACTCATGCTTTTCGACTCACCTAAAGTGACAGTACTTCTCGCAACACATTACCCGAAAAGTAGGGCAAGAACACCTCATCAGATATACAGCAAAAGAGACATGAAGCAAACTCACACGAGGCTCAGGCCGGGCAACCCAAACCCTGAACGTGATCCCTTCTCATAGGGCATCTTGGTTGAGCTCGCCAGTTCGGATGCGGATGGTTTTTTCGACGGGGCTGATGAAAATCTTGCCATCCCCGATTTCGCCGGTGCGAGCCGCTGCAATCAGCTTCTCCACCACCGTATCCACCAGGTCATCTTCAACCACGATCTCCACTTTCAGCTTTTGTAGGAACTCTACCGTGTACTCGGATCCCCGATAACGCTCGGTTTGTCCCTTTTGGCGACCAAAGCCCCGCACTTCACTTACAGTCATGCCGACAATTCCGGCATTGACCAAAGCAATTTTGACCTCATCCAACTTGAATGGCCGGATTACGGCCTCGATTTTTTTCATTTGCCTCCTGCACCCCGGACAATTCCGCTAATTTCTAACACTACTGACACCTGCAAATTGTAAAAACAGATACATTTTTATCTCCTACTGAAGATGCTTACCACTCTGGATTTGCTCCCGTCAAGACCGGAAGGCCAAGCTTAAGCTACCTTAACGGGAGGAAGTCCCCACTGGCGTCTCACCAGCATCTGTAAGCGGCTGAGGGCTGAGAGAGGCCAAGCTGGCTGTAATAAGCGCTACCGCAAGCCACCACAGCATTTGTACCTGGGGACGATACCAGATGGTATCCACCAAGCCGTGGGCCATCATGCCGGTGCAAGCGGCCAAGCCTGCTGCCACCCATAGACCCTGCGGATCCCGCAAGTTGAGCAAAGTTTTCCAGCATCTCCAGCCGTGATCCCAGAGCACCAAGAGGAACCAGGCGAAAGTTAAGGAGCCGATGAAGCCAGTCTCCACGGTGAGCTGCAGAGGCACCGAATAGGCTCCGAGGGCGCTGAAGTTGCCTCGTTGGTAAAGGGGGTAGACGCGGTTAAAGGCGACATTGCCGGGGCCGATCCCCAAGATGGGAAAGTCGCGGATCATGTCCAAGACCGCCGCCCAGACGTTGATCCGAAAGTTGTTGCTGGTGTCTAGCCGCCCCCAAAAAAGGCTCTGCACCCGCAGCCGCAGAGGGCGTACCGTCAGGATTCCGAGCAACAAAGCGGCCCCCCCTCCACTCAACAGAACCGGCAAGGCCCAACGCCGCCAACGAGCCGGCAAATCGATAGAGTGCCACTGCGCCAACAACACGGCCATCAGGGTCAGCATAGCCAGCCCCCCAATCCAGGCACCGCGACTGTAGGTGAGCAACAGGCAAATCAGGTTCACCGCCGTCGTAAACCCGGCCAGGAGTTTCGCTCCCCAACTGGGCCAAATCCAAGTGGCGGCCAGCCCCAGGGGAATGACCGGGATCAAGTAGCCCCCGTACAGATTTGGGTTGCGCAGATAGCTGTACACCCGCGTCAGACCTGCCAAGCCCGACTCCGGATCCACCCAGGTGGCCAGTTCTGCTGCCCCATAAAAGTATTGCCGCAGGCCGTAGACCCCCATCACCAAGCTGACCAAAAGCAGGGATCCCACAATCCCATCTCGGAATTGGGGTTTGCGCAGCAGACGATGCAACAACAGATAACCAGCCAGGTAGAGAGTCAACTTCAGCCAGCCATCCCGCGCTGCGTAGGGAACCGGAGAGAGAATCGTCGCCAAGGTGGCAATTCCCCAGAAAAGGACCAGGGGCAGATGCAGCGGCAGCCCAATCGGCGTTTCCACCAAAGTGCCCAGGCCCACCAGAGCGGCCATAGCCAGCAAAATCAGGCCCAGGATGCCGGTGGAGCTTTGCGCAGAGAAAACCCAGTAAAGCAGTACCAGCCCCAGGCCGATGCGGTCGGAAGTCTGCACCAATACGCTGCTTTTCCCCCAACTCTGCAGGGATCCCAATAGACGACCCAAAAGGCTTCCCTGCCACCAAGCCTTGATGGGAAAATCGCGCAGCAGAAAACCGTGCCACCGTTGCGTTGCTCGTTCCATAACCCTCCGGAGCCTGTTGGGCACAAGTTCATACGCCCCAAGTCACCTTCCGATTGCGTCGGTGGGACGAAGTTCTAGCTTATATCCCCAGAGGCAAAGAGACAACGAAGAAGAGCGCAACTTCTTATCGCGCCAGCCGGACAAAGTACCCCTCAACAAAAACAAAGAACCGGCTGACTCACAAGACTCTACAAGAAAAGGCATCGAAGAGTTATCAAAGTTGGGTTTTCAATCTTAAGAACAAGTCTCTGTAAAAAGCAAAGAAGAACAGCAGGAAAAACTACAAAAAGCTCTATCTCAATCTTCAATCAAATGTTGGATTGCCGCAATCGAAGATCTCCTGACCTACCACAGACCGATTCTCAAAAGATTCTTCAGGCAACACAGGCTAACACTTGACCTTGAGATCCTCTTTCACCTTCGGCATTAGGAGAAGGGATTTGATCGCCTAAGCGGGATCCAGACCAACCTTCCTTGGCTCTAACTGCGTTCTGGGAATTGGAGTTGGAATAGTGAATCTGAATACGAGTAGGACGGCCCAGACCCAGGGCGGATCCCATGCAACGGGCTAAGATTTGCACCTTAAACTCAAACTCGCCAATGCCATCCATAATCTTTAACCCTGCAGTCTCTGCTCCTAATTCAACTGTAGGAGAAGGTCTACGAAACCTCTTCAGTGGGAATACAGAACTTTTTGAGCTGCGGAGACTTCTGGATTATGAAAGTTATGTAAAGATGCCTTTGTTTTCGCCAGACAGGGCGAGTACTTGACCTATTCTTAAACAACTTGAGTCAAGCTGGGCTCGGTATCTTCACTTGGACTGACTCCCTCCACCAAGTTGAGCAGGGATCCCAGCCAAATCGCTTAGACAAGGTGAGCTGGCTTACGCAAAATGAAGTATGGGGAAAATACGGATGAGGTGGGAAGGGGTGAGGATGAATGTCGAGACAAAGATCCGAGATAAAGATCATCTTGGGCTTGGGCTGTGGGATCTGTCTGGGAGCGCTCTCTGCTGAGGCCAGTACTCTCCAGGTGCAGGTGAGCCCTCCCGATCCCCCTTTGGGGTACACCGTTTCTGTGCAAATCACAGCCGCACCGGAAACTTTGCTTGGGGATTGGCCTAGGGTCAGCCTAATCCATCCCGATGGCACACAAGCCCACTACCCAGCTTTCCAGATAGCGGCCAACCGTTGGCGGGCGTTGATCCCCACTACCCCTTTGGATGCTCCTGGAGCTCGCCAGATTCAGATCCAAGGGTTTATCCAAGATGCCATCCCACCTCCCTTGCAACTGTCTTTGCAACCGCGAGAGTTCCCCGTTCAAAGGATTCGCCTACCGGCGGGGGCCAGCGTCTGGGCCACAGAGGTGGAATGGACTAAGGTAGAGGCTTTTCGGCAGCACATCAGCCCGGAGAAGTACTGGCAAGGGTATTTTCACCGTCCAGCCCAAGGCCCGGTTACCACTGCGTTTGGGGTGCGCCGCTACTACAACGGCCAGTTTGCGGAAGATTATTATCATCGCGGTATTGACTATGCAGGCCCTGTGGGGGCAGTGGTGGTGGCTCCCGCAGCCGGTTGGGTTAGGCTGGTGGGCTACGAATCGGAAGGCTTTCGCGTTCACGGGAATACCATCGGCATCGATCACGGCCAAGGAGTGACCAGCTTGTTGCTGCATTTGAGCCGCATCGATGTGCGAGAGGGAGAGTGGGTGGAAGCCGGCCAGCCGGTTGGGGCCATTGGGGCTACGGGAACGGCTACGGGGCCCCACTTGCATTGGGGGCTATTTGTCCACAACCATTCGGTGGATCCCGTGCCATGGCTGCATTTGGCTATTGAGTAGATTGTGAATAAATGGAGATCTCCGCTGGGAGATTGGGGATCAATCGGTCGAAGCGTGCCCGTTTACCTGTACTGGGGGGATGATACCTATCGCCTGATGCAGGCGGTACAGCAGTTGCGGGATCAAGTGCTGGATCCCCACTGGGCAGCTTTTAACTACGATCGCCTGCCGCCGGAATCCACGATTGCCGGGCTCAACCAAGCCATGACCCCGCCGCTGGGATCCACCGCCCGCTTGGTTTGGCTGGAAGAGACGACGCTCACCCACCATTGCTCGGAAGATCTGTGGGAAGAAGTGGAGCGAACCTTGGCCCAGTTACCCCCTACCACCCATCTGCTCTTGACCACCAGCAGCAAACCGGATGGGCGCCTGAAATCCACCAAAATCCTCAAAAAAACGGCCATTGTCCGCGAGTTTTCGCAACTGGCCCCTTGGGATGAGGAGGGCATTCTCCAGCAGGTGCAGCGGGAAGCTGAACAACGGGATCTGGCCCTCAGCCCGGCAGCCGCCCAGAAATTGGCCGAGGCGGTGGGCAATGACTCCCGTCGCTTGGCGATGGAATTGGAAAAGCTGGCCCTGTTTACGGCAGGTCAACAGGATCCCATTTCTCCTGAACAAGTCGAGGCGTTAGTTCCCGCCAGCGCCTACAACAGCTTTCAATTGGCGGGATCCCTGCGCAAAGGAAACCTAGAGCAAGCCCTGCACATCTTGACCCATCTTCTGGATCAAAACGAGCCGGCTCTGAAGGTTCTGGCGGTGTTGGTGGGCCAATTTCGCACCTGGCTATGGGTGCGGCTGCTGCTGGATCAGGGAGAACGGGATCCCAAGGTCATCGCCCAGAAAGCAGAAATCGGGAATCCCAATCGGGTTTACTTTCTGCAAAAAGAGGTGGGATCCCTGGAAAGCTCAGCTCTGCTGAGGGTGATGCAGCAACTTTTGCAACTGGAATACCAGCTCAAGCAAGGTCAGCCAGAGCGAGAGGTGTTTCAAGAGGCGCTGATCCAGATTGTGGCCTTTCTCCAGAAAGGCTCATCTTCCCGCAGCCGCTCTCAGACCTCAGCCGCCGCTCTTCTTGGGGAGAGGGGAACCATTGGCCCAGCGAGCCGCTCCACTGCCACTTGAGGTAACCATGGGGCAGAGCTGAAATGGCTCTACGGGTTGCTGCCAAAATGGCTTCGAGACAACCTCAGAGCAAATAGAGCAAGATAAACAACACGATCCAAACCCCATCCACAAAGTGCCAGTAGATCTCAGCAGCTTCGACGCCAAAATGATGTTGAGCGCTGTAGTGGCCGGGTTTAAAGGAGCGCCAGAGCACCGCCAGAATAAACAGCAACCCTGCCATCACGTGGAGACCATGAAACCCCGTTAAAACATAGAAGGTGCTGGCAAACAAATTGGTGGTGAGGCCAAACTCCAGGTTGCTGTACTCATAGAGTTGCCCTGCCAGGAAAACCGCCCCCATCAGCGCTGTGAGGGCAAACCACAGCCGCAGACCCCTGACATCATCGGCCTTGATGGCCGACCCAGCTTTGTGAATGACGAAGCTGCTGGAGAGCAAAATCACCGTGTTGATCCCAGGCAAAAGCAATTCCCGCTCTGGGGTTCCCTCCGGCGGCCACACCGGGGCGGTGAGGCTATAGGCCAGGTAGGCCATGAACAGCCCTAGGAAAAGACAGCCTTCTGCCACCAAAAACATCAAGATGCCAAAGACGCGATGATCTGGGTGCTCAGCATGGGCAGTGTGGGCCCTTGAGTGGCCAACCATCAGCGTTTCAGAGGCAAGGGATCCTTGCATATTCCTTTCCACCTAAATTCCTGAATTCCTGAGACTTCTTGAGGCTGTACAAGCAGCCCAGCCAAGACTGGAATACCCAGTGAGCAGGGGATCAGCCGCCCACCGGGCATCCGGCCTGCTAAGAAGAAGTAGGCTCCGCTTCCGCCAGTGCCAGCTCCCGCACGCTCTGCAACTGAGCAGCAAAGTAGTCCAGCGTCTCTTTGCTGTGCAAGCCGTAGTCGTAGGGGCCAGTTAGCAGAATGGGATCCCCATAGAAGTTGTGATGGGGCGGGGGAGAAGAAGTTGTCCACTCCAGTGTCAGGGCCTGCCAAGGATTATCCCCAGCTTTTGGCCCGGCCACCCAGGAGTAGATGGCGTTAACCAAAAAGGGCAGGGTGGAAATGGCCAGAACAAAGGCCCCCACCGAGCTGATCCAGTTGAGGTCGGCAAATTGGGGATCGTACTGGGCCACCCGGCGGGGCATCCCCATCAGGCCCAGCTTGTGCATCGGCAAGAAGCACATGTTAAAGCCGACAAAGGTCAACACAAAGTGCACCCGTCCCCAAAACTCGTTCAGCAGCCGCCCCGTCATCTTGGGGAACCAGTGGTAGATGCCGGCATAGATCCCAAAGACGCTGCCGCCAAACAACACGTAGTGTAGGTGGGCCACCACAAAGTAGGTGTCGTGAACGTGGATATCCAGAGGCACCGAGGCGAGGATAATCCCGCTCAAGCCGCCGATCACAAACATCGAGACAAAACCCATGCCAAACAGCATGGCCGAGCGGAAGTGGATTTTGCCGCCCCACAAAGTGGCCAGCCAGCTAAACACCTTGATCCCAGTGGGAACGGCAATGGCCATGGTGGCGATCATGAAGAACACCCGCATCCAGTCAGGGGTGCCACTAGTGAACATGTGGTGAGCCCAGACGATCAACCCCAAAAAGCAGATGGCCAAGCTGGAGTAGGCGATGGCCTTGTAGGCAAAGATGGGCTTGCGGGCATGCACCGGCAAAATCTCCGAGATCATGCCAAAGACCGGCAAGATCATGATGTACACCGCCGGGTGGGAGTAGAACCAGAACATGTGCTGGTACACCACCGGATCCCCGCCGCCGCTGGGGTTAAAAAAGGCCGTGCCTGCCAAGAGGTCAAAGCTAAGCAAAATCAATGCACCGGCCAAAACCGGTGTTGCAATGAGGGTGAGAACAGAGGCTGCCAGCATGGCCCAACAAAACAGGGGCATGTCTTCCATCTTCATGCCGGGCATGCGCATCTTCAGAATGGTGGTGATGAAGTTAACCGCCGCCAGGATGGAAGAGGTTCCTGCCAACAAAATGCTCAGGATCCAGAGTTCTTCCCCCACCTTGCCGCTGAGCAAGCTGAGGGGGGGGTAGGAAGTCCAGCCGGCAGCCGGAGCCTCTATGAACAGGCTGGCCAAAAGCAGGATCCCTGTGGGCGGAACCAGCCAAAAGGCCACTGCATTCAGCTTGGGAAAGGCCATATCCCGCGCCCCGATCATCAGCGGTACCAGGTAGTTGCCAAAGCCCCCCACCAAAGCAGGCACGATCCACAAAAAGATCATGATCGTGGCGTGCAGGGTAAAGGCACCGTTGTACCGCTCAAAGCCGAGAAAATCGGCCTCTGGAGTAGCCAGCTCTGCCCGTACTGCCGTCGCCAGCGCCCCTCCCACTAAGTAGAAGAAAAAGGTGGTCACCAAGTACTGGATCCCGATGACCTTGTGATCGGTGGAGAAGGTAAAGAAGCGCCACCAAGGCTCAGCAGGAAGTTCCAGTTCAACCTTCGGTGCAGTAACAAGTCTCGGATTGTCTTGTAGCTGGGTCATTGCCAAAAAGCTCCCGTGTCGCGTCGGCGGAATGGTGTTCTCAAAAGCGCAGGCCAAAGGGATGTTGGGGATCCCAGCTAGCCTGCGGAAGGAAGGGATCCAGAATGGGACTGGAGAGACTTCAAATCTGAGGGGGAGACGCCCAAACGCTGGTGGTGGACATGGGCAAAGGCAGACTCGGCCTCAGGGGAGCCTGGCCGAGGAGAGGGATGGACTGGCGAGAAATCTGAAACGAGGGCCAAGGTGCTGCCCTCGCCACGGGCGGCCAAAACTTGCTCCTGCTGCCAGCGCTCGAAGTCTTCCGGCGTATCCACAAACAATTGCCCTGCCATCACCCCATGATAGGGGCCGCACAGCTCTGCGCAGATGATGGGGTACTGCCCCAGTTGAGTGGGCACAAACTCCAGGTGGGTCTCTCGGCCCGGGATCACATCCTGCTTGAGGCGAAACTGCGGCACCCAGAAGGCATGGTTCACATCCAGAGCCGTCATATCCAAGCGCACCCGCTTGTTCAGAGGAAGGTGCAGCTCGCTGGCCACCAGGCCGGAATCCGGGTAGGTGAACATCCAAGCATATTGCATGCCCTGAACTTGAACGACCAGATCCGGCTGGCCCATTTCCTTCCCGGGTAGCACTACAGGGGTATAAGCGTAGCCGGGATCCCCCGCCTCAGCTTCGTGGGAAGACTCCATCGCCATGGCTGCGTGGATGTGCCCGCCGACATCAGCACCCCCGTAGATGGCCTGGTAAACATCCAAGCTGGCCAAGCCTAACCAAAGAATGATCACCGCCGGCACCGCCGTCCACACGATCTCCAACAGCACGTTGCCGTGACTGGGATCCCCGTCGCCTTGGTCACTCCGTCGCTTGCGGTAGCGGACAATACAGTAGAGAAGCACTCCCTGTACCACCAAAAAGATCCCTGTGGCAATGGTTATGGTGCTGTTAAAGAGGCTGTCGAACAAGGGGGCTGATTCGGCAGCAGATTCGGGAAGCAGATGGTGGTTTTGCCCGTACCAAAGGCTGGCAAGGGTCAGGAGGATCCCCATAGCCACCAAGATGATGTTGCTCAGCGCACTCACGACTGCTTTTCCCCAATACAAAGAGCGTCCATCCTAGCAGATAATCTGCTCACAGCGTCTGCAAACTACCTTGCTCAACTTAATCCGTCGTTTTTTACTGTTGCCGTTTTTTATTTTTGTTTGCATTGTTTACGGAGTTTACAAAGTTTTCCGATTGTAGAGTCTGCTTCGCTGCGCACGGCTTCTCCACTAGTATCAGATAGTAGTCTGCGGGAGAGAGAAACCCTGCAGGCTTATGGATCTCTTCAGGATCTTTAGGATCTTTCAGGGTGAGCAGTGACGAGGCGGAGCTTTGGTTCCGAGATTTTCGGCAGACCTGTGTAAGGGCGGTACCACATTGAAGGCTGGCTCTGGTTGAGGGTCATCTCTCCAAGCTGAGATTTTTGCTGGCTGTAGACTGAGGTAGGGTGGGATAACCCCGCAATTGGGCTGGTTTGGACAGGTTTTCTCTCTTTAATCTCTGCTTCTGTTTAATCTCTGCTTCGCTTTCCCCAATGTCTTCTCCCCATTCACTGGCGACCTTGCTATCTGATCCAGGGGATCCCTTGCCGATCCAGACTCCATCAACGGTCTCGGAATTGGCCGGAATCTTAAAGGAGTGCCAAGGGCGGAAAGTGCTGCCGCTGGGGCAGGGGAGCAAGTGGGGCTGGGCCCACTCTGTGGAGCCGGTGGATTTGGTTCTCAGCACGCGCGGCTTACGCCGGCTCATCGACCATGCGGCTGCTGATCTCACCGTCACGGTGGAAGCTGGCATGACTTTGGCGGAACTGCAACCCATTTTGGCGGAGCGAGGGCAATGGTGGCCGGTGGATCCCCTCTATCCGGATCGGGCTACCCTGGGGGGCATTATTGCCACTGCCGATACAGGTTCTCTGCGCTGGCGTTACGGTGGGATCCGCGACTTGCTACTGGGCATGACCTGGGTGCGGGCGGATGGGGAGGTAGCCAAAGCGGGCGGGCGGGTTGTCAAGAATGTTGCCGGCTATGACCTGATGAAGCTGTTCACTGGATCCCTGGGCAGCTTGGGAATTTTGACCCAGGTGAGCCTGCGGCTTTACCCCTTGCCGGCAGCTCAGTCTGCTTTGCTGGCTACAGGATCCCTGCCGGAGCTGGAGGTTTTGTGTCGGCAGGTGCTGACCGGCCCCGTTAACCCTGTGGGGGTGGATCTCTGGCTGAGGGCAGAGGGATCCCAGGTTTGGCTCAGCTTTCATGGATCGGAGCGAGCAATCGCCCAACAGATGGCCCAAACGCGGCGGCTGGCCCCTGCAGGGCTGACTTTGCAGGAAGTGAATCCCGGCTCTCTGTCCCTGCCTCAACCCGGCTCAGGAGCAGTGCTGGCCAAGTTCGGGTGCCTGCCCAGTCAGAGCTTGGCAACACTGGAGCAGTTTCAAACCCTGTTTCCTGGAGCTCAGGTGCAACTGCACCGAGGCTGTGGGCTAGGACGGGCTTGGCTGGTTCAGCCAGAAGTGGGATCCCTAATGCAACTGCAACGCTACCTCAAGTCCGCAGGCGGATTTCTCCTGCTTCTGGAGGCTCCGCCAGCTCTGAAGAGGGCTCTTGCCCATGACTTTGGCCCGGTTGCCAGCCTAATGCGCAAGCTGAAGCAGCAATTTGACCCTGCCGGCACCTTCAGCCCCAGCTTGATATAGGCACTGCCCCTGTCACCGCTCCTTCCCCGGGATCCCTCTGGCCAAACGTCTTGTTCCGGTGCATGATAGATCTATAAGAAATTGAAACATTTCTTAACATCATTTCTCAGTATCTCAGCGTCAAAGCTAGGAGAGGGATCAGCATGAGCATCGAGTGGCAGCGGATACTCCGCGTTGGGGTGGGCTTTTGCCTTGGGCTGTTGATTGCGGTGGGCGGGGGATCCCTGACCTGGGCGCAACCTGCCCTGCCGGTGGTGCCGATGGAGTTGCCCCAGCCGCCTGTGCCGGTCTTGGACTTAGCGGATCAGTTGACCAGCAATCAGGAAGCTCAACTGGCCCAGCATCTGAACAAGTTAGAGCAAGACACCGGCTGGAAGCTGCGGGTGCTGACTCAGTTCGACCAAACACCGGGTCGTCAGGTGAAGGAATACTGGGGCTTGAATGAGCGCAGCGTTCTGATGGTGGCGGATCCCAGGGGGGGCAACTTACTGGCGTTTAATGTGGGGGATGCTGTGCGCGAGATCTTGCCACGTACCTTTTGGATTGAGCTGCAATCTCGCTTTGGCAACCAATTCTATGTGCGGGAGCACGGCACCCACCGCGCCATCTTAGAGACCGTTGATGTCTTGGATCGCTGCTTTCATCAGGGGGGCTGCCGTGTGGTGCCCGGCCTGCCTCAAGAGCAGTGGATCCTGACGCTGGTGACCTCGATTTTGGGGGGGATTGTCCTTGGGTTTGCCGGCAAGCCCCGCCATGCGGAGGAGCTGTTTAACTGGCGTTGGGCCTTGCTCATTTCTCCCCTGTGGTTCATTTTGTTCGGGGCTTTCGGTATCGGCCCGGTGGTCACACGTACTCAGGATTGGATCCCGGTGTTGCGCAACGTCTTGGGGTTTCTGGCAGGGGCTTTGGTGATCTACCTGGCTCCCATTGCTCGCCCGGCAGTGGATCGGCAGTAGCTGACTCGTGAAGTCGGCTGGGCGTCCTTCCCTGCGAGCCTCAGTTCGCAGGGGACAAATGCTAGAATCGGTGAGCAGAAATTGCTGGTGTAGCTCAGTTGGTAGAGCACTCGACTTGTAATCGAGCGGTCGTCAGTTCGAATCTGACCATCAGCTTCTGGTGCCATGGAACTTGGCTCTGCTGTCTCCTCTCGCTGAAGCCGAACTCAGCTTCTACACTGGTGGTTAGATTGGCATTAGCGGGATCCCTGGGTCTTGTTGACAGGAGGCCAAGGCCGATCCCTGCTCAGTTTGGCATACCTACTCAGCCGATTGGGTTGTTCTCCTGATTCTCCTTGGATGTCTATGTCCGGTCTCCCAGCCGCTACGGTTCGTCGATTGCAAAAGCTGCCCCAGGTGCCCTCCGTGTGGGAAGGGGATCGTCACAAGCTCTCAGGATCGCCACCCGTGGGATCCCAAACGGAAGGGGAGTGCATTCTTTGGGTAGATGGCGTTCAGGGCGTGGTACGGGCCATGGAAGTGGTGCCCGCCGATTCTGGCTTTGAGCCGATGGTGCGAACCTTGATTGTGGCCATGGAGCGGCCCCATGCTGCCTCACCTGCTCGTCCCCAGAAGATCATCGTGCGGGATCGAGAGGTGCAATTTTTCTTGCGCGGCATCCTGCACGAGCTGGACATCAAGGTGGAATGCCAGCCGGAATTGCCTCTGATCGACGAGATCCTGCAGAGCTTTGAAGAGGCCAACGAGCGGATCCCTCCCCCTCTGCCGGAACACTATGTTGAGTTGCTGGCCGGCAAAGCCCTTACCCTCTGGCGAGATGCTCCCTGGGATTACCTAGAGGATCACCAAATCTTGGCCATCGACCTAGATCACTGGGACATCCAAACCCTTTATGTCTCGGTGATGGGGCGGTTGGGCATGGAGTATGGGGTGCTTTTTTATCGCTCGCTGCCCTCTCTTAAACAGTTTCGCCAGGATGCGGCCCAGCCGGCCACTCCCGAAGAAATGGAGGAGGCTTTCCTCAGGCAAGATTGTCTCTATCTCACCTTCCAAGCTGGCAATCCTGAACTCAACGAACTGCCGGATCTGGACTTGGCAGATTTGGATCCCGAGGAAATTGAGCCGAACTTCGGCACCATTCACCCCCTGGAAGGCTTGCGCGTGACTTTGCAGGAGGATGAGGCGGCGGCCTTATCGGTGGCCTTGGAAGCCTTGCATCGCTTCTTCAAGCAGTACCACCGCAAGCTGGAAGATGACTTTCGACCCTATCAAGGCCGGTACCGCATTCCCAATCCCCAAGAGAAGGGGACAACCCTTTCGGTGCAGGTGCGCACCCTGCCGGACGTGGCCGAAGAGCTGCTGCAGCTGGAAGGGGAGGCGGAAGAACCTGCACAAACCCTGCTGCGGGATGATTTGGTGCCGGAAGGGGCGCAGATAGGTCTGGGGGTCTTGCCGTGGACAACGGTGGAAATGCTGCGGCGCACGGGGCAATGGCATCCTCTCCCCCAAAGCAAGCTGGTGAAAAATGGAGAAGGGCTGCCGGTGGTGATTGTGCGCACCTCTCGATCAAAAGCAAAGCAGCTCATCGAGAATTTGCGTGGGGAAGGTGGGCCGCAAGGCGTTTGTTTCAACACAGGGGTGGATCCCTTCGATGGCGATCGCTACGACTTGGAAATTGTGCAAACGGGCAATCGCGATCTGCACCTGTTTGGAGAGTTTCCCGAAGATGATCCCGTTCACTCCATGGCTCGCAAGCGCTGGGAGCGGCGTTGCCGGGATACGGGTGGCTATTGCGGCTTGGTGGTGGCGATGGGGGTGAATTCTACGCGCCCAGAGCTGCAAGTGCGCCACATTCTGGCCTTGTTTGAGATGCAGGCTTTGAACCCAACGGGACTGGGACTGGGGCCGATGGTGCGGATTAGCCGACAATTGCACTTGCCTTGACCGTCCAGATGTTGTTCAGATATAAGGATCTCAACAAGCCGGAAGCTGCCCAAAAGAGGCAGGATAATGCAGCTAAGGGATCCTTAGACATCCTTAGCCAACAGAGGCACTGCAGATGACCCCCACTGAGCGTGCCCAGTGGTTGAAAGAGCAGACCTTGTTTCAAAGTTTGGCGCCGGAGAGTTTGGCCCCTCTGGCCGAGCAAATGCAAGAGCACCCTTTTCGCCAGGGGGAGACTTTGGCGGTGGCCGGAACCCTGCCGGATGGGATCCAGATTTTGCTGGAAGGGCGCTGGGAAGAACGGGATCCCCATTCTGAGGATCCGGTCGGCCTGCTGCCCGGCTCGGTGGTGCATCTGGCGGAGGTACTGGCAGAGCAACCCCTTCGTCGCCATTTGCTGGCTGCTTCTGATGGGATCCGGGGTTGGATCCCGGCTGCTGCTGTGCGCCGCTGGGTGACTGAGCAGTCTGGGGAGTTGGCAGGGGCTTTGGCCGAGATGCAAGACCGCCTCAGCTATGAGCAGGAACGGCAGGTGGCTTTGCGCCCCTACTTGGTGCCCAAGGTGGAGCGAGGCATCGTCGGCTCCAGCCGCTACGCGGTGCGCCTGCGTCAGCAGATCAAAGAAGCGGCCCGCAGCTCTGCTCCGGTGCTGATCTTCGGAGAACCCGGACTGGAAAAAGATAACGTCGCCGCCCTGATTCATTTTGGATCCCCGCGGCGGCGCCAGCCCATGATTAAGGTGGATTGCAGCGCCCTGCAGGCCAGTGGTGCCGATTTGTTCGGGCGGGCAGGGGGCAAGCCGGGGTTATTGGAGTGGCTGGGAGAGGGCACGCTGCTGCTGAACAACATCCAAGAGCTGCCCGCCGAGCTGATGCCCAAGCTGCTGCGCCTGCTGGAGACGGGATCCTACACGCCTGTGCAGCGGGGGGAAGGGGATGCGGTTGAGGAGCGTCCCTGTCGCTGTCGCCTGCTGATGGTGTCGGAACGGGCCATCCCCGCTCTTGATCCTTGGGTGATGGCCGTCAAAGTGCCGCCGCTGCGAGTGCGCAAGGCCGATATCAAAGCCATGGCCGACTATTTTCTCAGCCTCTACAGCCGCCGACGTGGGATCCCCAAGCCCAAGCTCTCTCCGGAAGCGTTGCGCCGCTTACAGAGCTACGACTTTCCCGGCAACTCCCGGGAGCTGCGCAGTTTGATCGAGCGGGCGGTGGTGCAGGCTGCAGGGGCACGAGTGCTCAGCGAAGAGGTGTTTTGGGTGTCCCAGCCTCGCGGCAAGCGGTTTCGCCTGAACCTGCTCAACGCCTATCCCGGCTTGCGTCGCTTTCTGCGCAGCCCTTGGTGGCCGGATCGCCTCAACTACAGCTTGGTGTTGCCCCTCTATACCCTGGTGGTGTTTCTCTTGTTCTGGGGGCCTCAGGATCGCGCCCACAACGTGGGGTTAAATCTTTTCTGGGCCTGGTGGTGGCCGCTGGTGCTGCTGGTGTTTCCCTTCTTGGGACGGGTGTGGTGTGCGGTGTGCCCCTTTATGATCTACGGGGAATTGGTTCAGAGGCTGTCTTTACGCATGTGGCCGCGGCAGTTGGGGAAATGGCCGCGACAGCAGGCGGAGCGCTGGGGAGGTTGGGCGCTGTTTGCCGGGTTTGCTCTGATTTTCCTGTGGGAGGAGATCTGGGATCTGCCCAATACGGCTTACCTGTCGGGGTGGCTGCTGCTGCTGATTACCGGTGGGGCAGTGGTATGCTCGCTGGTGTTTGAGCGGCGTTTTTGGTGTCGCTATCTCTGTCCGATTGGGGGGATGAACGGTCTCTACGCTAAGCTCTCGATGACAGAGCTGCGGGCTCAGCAAGGCACCTGTTCGGCAGAGTGCACCACCTACCAGTGCTACAAGGGTGGGCCGGAGAAGGGCGAAGGCATGGCGACAGGAGGCTGCCCCCTCTATTCTCATCCGGCGCAACTGCAAGACAACAAAGATTGCGTGCTCTGCATGACTTGCCTCAAAGCCTGTCCCCATCGCTCGGTGGAGTTTAACCTGCGCCCGCCCGGGATCGAGCTGTGGACTACCCATACGCCCCGCGCCGCCGAAATTGCCTTGCTGCTGTTGCTGTTGGGGGGCATTTACCTACACTGTCTGCCACGGTTGGCAGAACAGATGGCGCAATGGGGTCTGAGCTGGGATCTGAATGGGTTTTGGCCCCATCTGGGGGCTGCTTTGCTGGCTTTGAGTGTTCCCAGCCTTGTGCCCTTGGCAGCTTGGGGCTTGGCCTGGCTGTGGCATAGGCTGGGCCAGGGGGCACGGCCCCGTCGGTTTGCGGAGATGATCTACGGCTATCTGCCTTTGGTTTTGGGGGGAACTTTGGCTTTCTACTGGCCGCTATTTTTAACAGAGGCAGGTCAGGTGCTGCCGGTAACCTGGGCAACTTTCTCCCAGGCGGGATCCCCTCTTCCCATCCTCTGGCAGACTCACCCAGCGGTGATCCGGTTTCTCCAGGGATCCACGCTGCTCTTGGCTTTGCTCCTCTCCTGGGCGCTCACCGGCAAAATCGCCCGCCAAAGCCTGCAGTGGCCCTACCATCTGGGCGCGCTGGTGCTGGTGGTCAGCTTGTGGCAGGTGCTGGGAATTTGATTTCAACCCATTTGTAGTCGTTTCAGGTTAGGGTGAGACGCCTGGGCTATTGAGAGAAGCCTTCGAGGGTAAGGGATCCCAGGTATCCTGCCGCCGCAGAGTAGCTTGTCGCAGCCGGGCCAAGTTGGCCGATCCGGTGCAAAAGGCAGCAATACGTAGCTCCTCGATCACGGCGCGAAAGGTGTCCACCACTGCCTGCATCTGTCCTTGGGAGACGGCGTGTAAAGCGGGGGCGGCCATACCCACCACATCGGCTCCCAGACGGATAGCTTTGGCCGCGTCGATGCCATTGCGGATGCCGCCGCTGGCCACCAGGGGTAAGTCCGGCAGCAGGCGACGAATTTCCAGCAGGGACAAAGCCGTTGGGATCCCCCAATCCCTAAAGCTGTGGGCGATGCGTTTCTTGAGAGCATCTGTTTGGCGATGGGCCTCCACCTCGCTCCAACTGGTGCCGCCCGCCCCCGCCACATCCAGGGCTGCCACGCCGCATTCGGCCAGCTGCTGGGCTACTTTGGCACTGAGGCCATTGCCCACTTCCTTCACCACCACCGGCACCGGTAACTGCGCCACCAACCGTTCGATGCGGCCATACAATCCACGCCAGTCGGGATCCCCTTGGGGCTGAACCGCCTCCTGGAGAGGATTGAGGTGCAGAATCAGCGCATCCGCCTCGATCATCTCCACCGCCCGTCGCGCCTGCTCCAACCCATAGCCGTAGTTGAGCTGAACGGCACCCAGGTTGGCCAGCAGCAGAATATTCGGGGCCACTTGGCGCACCTGGTAAGTCCGGGCCAGCTCTGGATGTTCCAAAGCTGCCCGCTGGGATCCCACCCCCATGGCAATGCCCAACTGTTGGGCGGCGGCGGCCAGTTGTCGGTTCAACTCACGGGCAGCCTTTGTTCCCCCCGTCATGCTGCTGATGAGCAGGGGTGCCTGTAGGCGTTTTCCCAAGAACTCGCAGCTCAGGTCGATCTCCGACAACAGCAGCTCCGGCAACGCCACGTGCTCAAAGAAAAACCGCTCAAAGCCGGTGCGGATCCCTTTGGCAGCCACATCCTGCTGCAGAACAATGTCCAGGTGATCCTGTTTGCGCTCGGAAATGGGGGGGAGAGAATCGGCCATCATGTCAGCAGTGCGGAGCACCTTGGTCTTGGTAGAGATTGTCAGTCTATAACGCCGCGCGCTGCCAAAGGCGAACAGCATTGCCCGTTCGCGCTAGCGGGACGGAGTCCAAGGTGACTCGCTATCTACAACGACAGCGGTGCGGTTCCCGGTAGGGTGCCGGAGGCATAGCACTGTCGCGTCAGCGGTGCGGAGCACTGTCGCGGTAGCGGTGCGGAGCACTGTCGCGGTAGCGGTGCGGAGCACTATGATGTGGGCGGGATCCCAACCGAACAGCCATGCAACCCTTGCACATCTTGCTGGCAGAAGGCAACCCTCATCTGCGCAGCTTGCTGTGTTGGCATTTGCAACAGGCCGGACACCAAGTTTGGGAAGCAGAGACCCTTCGCCAAGCAAAGACTCTGCTGCAACAGCAGCCCATTCACCTGCTGATTTTGGATGCGGAGCTGTCCAACCGCGGCGGGCTGCAATTGTGCCGGTGGGCCCATCGCCAGTACGATCTGCTGATTTTGCTACTCTCCCACCGGGGATCCGAAGCGGACATTATCGCCGGCCTAGAAGCAGGAGCGGACGATTACCTCACCAAGCCCTTTAGTATGCAACTGCTGGATGCCCACCTTCTAGCCTTGGCTCGGCGGCGACAGCGTCATATCCCCCCTACCTTTCTGCAGTACGGGGATCTCAAAATTGACCTGGTGCAACGGCGCGTCGCCTTGGCTGGGGAAGGGATCGACCTCACGCCTCAGGAGTTTAGCCTGCTGATGGTGCTGGTGCAGGCGGATGGGGATCCCGTCTCTCGTCTAGAGCTACTAGAGCGAGCGTGGCCGGATTCCACCGATAACCCTCGCACCGTCGATACCCACATCCTCTCGTTGCGCAAAAAGCTGGAACGGGATCCGCGCCAGCCCAGCTTGATCCACACGGTGCGCAATGTCGGCTACTGCTTTGGCCTCAGCCCCCCTCTGCTGCAGGAACAGAAAACGGTTTCAGGGGCTGCAGGCGGTTCGGGATCTGAACCTCAGCGGCAACGTCGTGGAGCTGCAGCGTTAGGCGAGACACCTGCAAAGAATAGGGTCAAATCCCGCTAGGCAGATTGCGTGGGATCCCAATCGGGGTCGCTCAGTTGCAGCAGAGACCGGCGCACCCGCTGCTCCAAAGCCAGGTTGTGATGTTGGCGGCTGACCTGCAGAGCTGCCTGCAAATCCGAAAAAGCTGTCGCCCTATCCCCCATATTCCAGTAGGCCAGCCCTCGTCCGTACAGGCCATACTCGTCAGAGAGGTCAATGCGGTTCATATCCGCTTCCAGGCGAAAGGCCCGCTCGTAGTCGTCCAGAGCCGCTTTGACCTCTCCCAGCTCATAGAAGAGATTGCCCCTGAGGTAGAGAACGGTGGCCTGGCAGGGTTCTGCCTCCAGGCTGCGGCTGAGATCGGCAATAGCCTCTTCAAAGTGATCGCCACAGGCATGGGTCACCCCCCGCTGATAGTAATGGGCTGGGCTGGGATCCCAGTCAATAGCCTGCGACCAATCGGCCAAAGCCGCCTCCCATTTGCCCAGGTAGCTGTGCAAACGGGCCCGCTGGGAATAGGCAAGCGCTGAGGTGGGATCCAGGCGAATGGCTTCATCCAGATGGGCTAGGGCCAAAGGCAGGGATCCCTGTTGCACGAGCAGGTTGGCCAAGCTGAGGTGGTGGGGGACATTGGGGTGTAGGCGCACCAGCTCAGCAAACTCCGCCGTTGCTCCCTGGAGATCCCCCTGAGATTGACGAATCAGCCCGCGATAAAAATAGGGTTCTGGTCGCCGCGGGGCCAACCGGATCGCCTGGCCGAAATCCTCCAGGGCTTGCGACACTTGGCCGAGGGTAAAGTAAGCTTCTCCCCGCAAAATGTAGGCGTTGGTCAGGCAGGGATCCCGCTGCAGAGCCAAGCTGAGCTGTTCAATAGCCCCCGGCAAATCCCGGTTCAGCCACCGTTCTCGACCACGGTTGTAGGCCAAGATGGCAGGACGGGTGAAGGCAGAAATGGCCGCTGCACCTGCCAGACCCATCACTGCCAAAAGGCGATCCTGCCGCCAACTCGCCATGCTCCCCAGCAACAGGGCAACTGCAATCAAAAGGCGCAAGCCGGCAGAGTCGTGGGCTCTGAACATACTGCTCCGCACCGCTGTCACCAACGCATCCCGTTTTTTCAATTTCTCTTCGATTCTGCCCGATTGGGTTGCCCTCCCTCCTGGCCCGCTCACGCGAGCGTGCTCCGGATCCCCATTAGGCCCAAAGCATCAACCGCAGCTCGTAGGGATCGTGCATGTCGGGGTGGAAGGGGAGCAGGCGGATGGCCAACCCTTGCAAGCCGCTGGCCTCATAGCAAATCTGGCCGGAGAAGATGGCCCGATCCTCCACCGTCTCCACATAGCGCAGGGGGGTCGCCTGTCCCTTCTGAATCTGGCCCTCATCATTGACCGGCCCCTGGTAAGCTTGCACGATCACATCCTGAGGTCGCAGGGATCCCAGCCGCACTTCCACCGTCACGGTGAGGGGATCCCTGGCCATCACCACCTGGTCATCTTGTGCCAAGGCAAGGCCAGCAGCGGGAGCTTTCTTCGGGGTTTCAATTTGGACGTTGAGAACTTGGATGTTGTACCAGTGCTCCTGCAAGTGGCTCTGCCAACGAACGAACTGGCGGGCCGACTCAAAGTGGTCACGGCGCATGCGGTCGAAGTAGTTGCTCAGGGGAATGTAGGCTCGCTGGACGTACTCCAGCACCATGCGCTGCGTGCTGAACTGGGGGCAATTGAGGCGAATCGCCTGCTTCATGCGCTGGATCCACTGGTGGGGTAGGCCATCGCTGCCGCGCTGATAAAAGAGAGGGGCAACCTCCTGTTCCAGCAAGTCGTAGAGGGCATTCGACTCCACCTCATCTTGATAGGCGCGATCCTCATACTCCTCACCGCGGCCAATGGGCCAGCCGGTCTGGTAATAGTCAGCCTCGTCCCACCAGCCGTCCAAAATACTGAGGTTCTGTCCACCGTTGGCTGCCGCCTTCATGCCACTGGTGCCGCTGGCCTCCCGGGGGCGCAAGGGGTTGTTCAGCCACACATCCACCCCGGCCACCATCAAGCTGGTGACATACATGTCGTAGTCCTCAATGAAAACCAAGTGCTGGCGAAACTCCGGCTGCCGCGACACCTGCACGATCTGGCGGATCAGCTCTTTGCCGGGTATGTCGCGGGGGTGGGCCTTGCCGGCAAAGATAAACTGCATCGGGTACTGAGGATGGTTGAGCAAAGCCTTGAGCCGTTCCAGGTTGTGGAACAAAAGGGTGGCCCGCTTGTAGGTGGCAAAGCGGCGGGCAAACCCAATGGTAAGCACCTCCGGGTTGAGGGCCTCAGAGGCCCGTTGGATCTCAGCCGCTGAGGCAGCCCGTTTCTGGAGCTGTTCCATCAAGCGCTCGCGGGTAAAGTTAATCAGGCGGGAGCGGCTGCGCTCGTGGGCCCGCCACAATTCCCCATCCGGAATCCGATCCACCTTTTGCCAGAGGGGATCCGAAGGAGGAGCCTCTGCCCAATCCGGCCCCAGGTAGCGGTCGTAGAGGGCTTGGTTCTCCTCCCCCACCCAGGTGCGGACATGTACCCCGTTGGTGATGGAAGTAATCGGCACTTCTTCCAGCGGGATCCCAGGCCACAGCCGGCTGAACATCTTGCGGGAAACCGCCCCATGCAGCTTGCTCACACCGTTCACAAAAGAGGCCATGTTGATGGCCAGCACTGCCATGCTGAAGGGAGATTGGAAGTCGCCAGTATTTTCCCGTCCCAAAGCCAAAAAGCGCTCCCGGCTCAGGCCCATCTGGCTGTAGTAGAAGCCGAGGTAGTAATCGATCTTGTCGGGCGGGAACAAGTCAATCCCGGCAGGTACCGGCGTGTGGGTGGTAAACATCTGGCTGGACTTGGCCACTTGCCAAGCCTCTTCAAAGCTCAGCCCCTGCTCGACCATCAACAGGCGAATCCGCTCCACCGCCAAAAAGGCCGAGTGCCCTTCGTTCATGTGGTAGACGGTGGGATGGATCCCAAGGGCCCGCAAGGCCCGCACACCGCCGATCCCCAGCATGATCTCCTGGTGGATGCGCAGATCTTGGTCGCCGCCGTACAGCTCATCGGTGATGTCTTGGTCGTACTGGCTGTTGGGCTCGATGTTGGTGTCCAGAAGATAGAGGGGCACCCTCCCCACCGTCACCTTCCAAATGCGGGCGAACACCTTGCGGTTGGGATAATCCACCTCAATGCGAATTTCGCGGCCCTCCGCATCCTTTTGCAGCTCCAGGGGCATGTTAAAAAATTCATTGATTGGGTAGCGTTCCTGCTGCCAGCCGTCGGGGTTGAGGTACTGGCGGAAATACCCCTTTTGGTAGAGCAAGCCCACACCCACCAGGGGCAAGCCCAGGTCGCTGGCCGCCTTGAGGTGATCCCCGGCCAAAACCCCCAAGCCGCCTGAGTAGAGGGGTAGACAATCCGCCAAACCAAACTCTGCCGAAAAATAGGCGTAGCACTCCCCTTCCACCGCTTGGGCCGAACGATACTTGCGATACCAAGTGTCCTCCTGCAGGTAGCTCTGCAGTTGTTGGCTGGCCCGTTCCAACTGGGCCAAAAAGCCGGGATCCTCCGCCAACTCATCCAGCCGTTCCTGCCGAATCCGACCTAGAAAAGCCACCGGGTTGTGGCTGCAGGCATCCCACAGATCCGGATCCATGCGACGGAATAGGCTGCGGGTTTCCACGTTCCAACTAAAATGCAGGTTGTAAGCCAGCAAGCGCAGACTTTCCAGCGGAGCAGGCAAGTAGGGAGTGACCTTGAACGTCCGTAGCGGCTTCATAGAGAATCCGGGAAAAGGGTTGGTTCCACTGTCAGGCTACCTTGGCCTCAGCCGGAGGGCGTGGCTTTTTAGCTTGAGTGCTGATTTTTGACATACTCCCCTGCCTTTAGGCAGGGGATTCTGGTTCCTGGTTCTGCGACAGCACTTACCATATCAGGTCTCGCCTCCACGGCAGCGGTGCTCACCTCCCCAGGCGTTCCCTCTTTCGTTCGCGTCAGCGGGACGGAGTTCTTTGGGGAGAGTGGACAGCGTCTTCTTCACCCGGTAGCCACAATGAGAACAGTCCTGCGAGGTGTATTCCGGAGGAGAACTGAGCAGGGCAGAGGTGAGCAAATAGCCGATGGTTAAAAACGGTACTTAACCGGCCAGTGGAAATGGCCAAGTGCGCTGACGTGGGAGCCTGGGGAGTTGGGTGGGGCATCCACTCTCCGAAGCATCTGTATCAGACTAAACAGAAAGAGGCTTCCAGGATATCTAGGCTCTGTACAAGTGCTCACAAAGTTCTGGATTGGTGGGAAAAACCCCTTCCCTTTCTTAGAGCAGCTCAGTGTAAAGCCTGATGCTCTTTTTTCTCTGATGGGATTACTGTAGAAGTGTTGCAACTGGAATTGTGCGGTGACCGGCTCCTCCTGCGCCCAACTTGCCAAACTCGAGATGCCCAAGATGCCCGTAACGGCTGGGATCCCTGTCACACCTTTTGCGGATCAGGCTGAGGCTGGTCACCTTTTGGTCGTGGATGATCAGCCCAACAGCCGCCTGCTGCTGGGGGATCTGCTGGAGAGCATTGGCTACCGGGTCAGCGAGGCCGAAAGCGGCAATCAAGCCCTGCAAATGTTGAAAACCTTCCAGCCGGATCTGATCTTGCTGGATGTCATGATGCCGGGGTTAGATGGGTTCGAGGTCTGTCGACGCATCAAAGCCAATGACGAGACGCGTTTGATCCCGGTGGTGCTGATTACAGCGGCCAGCGATCGCAAAAATCGCGTGCGCGGTATTGAAGCTGGGGCAGATGATTTCTTGAGCAAGCCCTTTGACGAGTCGGAATTGTTGGCGCGGGTGCGTTCCCTCGTTCGCCAAAAGCACCTCAATGAAGACTTGGATCATGCTGCTCAGGTTCTGTTCGCCATTGCCCGCAGTGTGGAAAGCCGGGATCCCACCACCGGGGATCACTGTGAGCGCCTGGCACAAATGGCCAAGAGCTTCGGCGAGTTTTTGCATCTGCCCCGTCCCCTGATCAAGGTGCTGATGTGGGGAGGTTACCTGCACGACATCGGCAAAGTGGGCATACCCGATGCCATTTTGGGTAAAACAGGCAAGCATACGCCGGAAGAGTGGGAGGTGATGAAATCCCATGTCTTGATCGGGGAGCAAATCTGCCGCCCACTACGCACCATGAAAGAGGTGTTGCCCCTCATCCGTCACCACCACGAGCGTTGGGATGGCAGCGGTTATCCCGACGGCCTCAAGGGGGAAGAGATCCCTCTGGTGGCCCGTATCTTCCAGATCATCGACATCTACGACGCCCTCACCTCGGAGCGACCTTACAAGCGAGCTTTCACTGCTCAAGAGGCTATAGACATTTTGCGGGAAGAAACAGACAGGGGTTGGCGGGATCCCCAGTTGGTGGAGTATTTCTTTGAGTTTCTGCGATCGCAGGCGCCAGATTTGGAGTAGGCTAGATAGGGCTTGCTTGTAGTGTACCAGCAGGATAGAGTCTTTTGCCGGGTGCCGATCCGCTGCGTCGTTGTGTAGGGTGTCGCCAGTTGTTTCCTCGCTCACAACTGTGGCGGCTGGTCAGGCAATTTGATTCCCACCAAGTGCTTTTGGATGAGGGTATGGGGCGTTCTGCCTATGTCTGTCGGCGGCTGGAATGTCTGCAAGCAGCCCGGCGCAAGCAACAGATAAACCGAGCCCTCAAGGCACCTGTGCCTGACTCGTTGTTCCAACGGCTGCTGGATTCTCTTGAGCAAGATTCCCAGGGACATCTCCTCCAAAAGCCTGAGCCTCAGAGGTATTCCCAAACATAGGTAAGATATTTAAACGCCCTTTTAGGTTCATCAGGTTGCGAAC